>DATLHN010000373.1:0-7691 GCA_035539875.1 Armatimonadaceae bacterium | reverse complement strand
CGCGGAGGCGGGCAGTGTCGTCCACCTCGCCGCCCCCTTCACCCCCGAACTGCTGGAGCGCGATACCTTTCTCGTCGTCGCCGCCACGGACAAGCCCGAGGTAAACTCGCTCGTCGTCCGGATCGCGCGGGAAAAGCGGGTGCTGGTGAATCAGGCCGCGCCGGGCGACGACGGCGAGGAGAGCGCCGGCGGCGGCGGAGACTTCGCCACCATGGCGGCGGTGCGCCGGGGCGACCTGCTGCTGGCTCTGACCACGGGCGGGGCGGGACCGGCGCTGACGGCCCGGCTGCGCCGCCAGATGGAGTCGTCGTTCGGACCGGAGTGGGCGGATTACGTGTCGCTGCTCGCGGAGATGCGGGTCGAGGCAAAGCGACGGCTCGCCGCCGCCGAGCCAGCCAGTCGCGTGGCCGCTCTGCGGCGTCTGGCCTCCTGTGACGCCGTCCGCGAGCGGCTCGCGGCGGGAGACGCCGAGGGAGCGCGGGAGGAGGCGCGGGCATGCCTCTTCACGTGACCGGGCTTTCGCACAACACCGCCGCACCGGTGGAGGTGCGGGAGCGACTGGCCTTCACGACGCCCCGCGCGCTGGATGAGGCGCTTACCCACCTCAAGGGAGCGCTGGCCCCGCTCGGCGGCGAGTGCGTGCTGCTCTCTACCTGCAACCGGACCGAACTCTACGTCGCCGCGCCCGGCGACACCGATCCGGACGAACTGGCCGACCTGCTGCTGGCCGCGCACGGCATCTCCGCCGCAGAGCGTGCGGACTGGCTTCCCTACCTGGAAGACAAGGGCGGCTGCCGCGCGGTCGAGCACCTCTTCCGGGTCACCTCGGGGCTGGAAAGCATGGTCCTGGGGGAGAACGACATCGTGCGCCAGGTGAAGGACGCCTTCTCCCGCGCGACGACCGCGGGGACCTGCGGGCCGACCCTCAACCCCCTGTTCCACGAGGCGTTGCGCGTCGCCAAGCGCGCCCGCACCGAAATGAACCTGTCCCGCGGGGCGTTCTCCATCGGCCACGCCGCCGCGCAGCTCGCCGAGAGCATCCACGGCTCGCTCGCCGGACGTACCGTCCTGCTGCTCGGGGCGGGCAAGATGAGCGAGACGACGGCGCGGCACCTTGGCGCGGCGGGCGCGAATCAGGTGCTGGTCGCGAACCGGACCTACGACCGCGCGGTGCGCCTGGCGGAGAACCTCAACGGACGCGCGATCCACTACGACGCCTTCGTGGAGCACCTCGCCGACGCCGACATCGTCATCGCCTCGACCGCCGCGCCCCACACCGTCGTCCACCGGCCGATGATAGAGGAGGCGATGCGGGCGCGCTCACGCCGCAGGCCGCTGTACCTCATCGACATCGCCGTGCCCCGCGACATCGACGCCGACGTGGGCGAGGTCGAAGGGGTGTACCTTTTCAACATCGACCACCTCCAGGCGATCGTGGAGGAGGAGGCCGCGGAGCGCCGCCGCCGCGCCGTGCGCGCCGAGGCGCTGATCCGCGAGGAGGCGCTGGCCTGGTCCGCGCGCATGAAGGCCGCCCTGGTGGCGACGCCGCTCCTGCGCTCCGTGCGGGAGAAGCACCGCGCCATCGTCCAGGACGGCCTGACCCGGCTGCGGCAGGACCTTCCCCACCTGTCCGAGGACGACTGGCGTCGGATCGAGGCGTTCGCGGCGGCGTTAGAGAACCGCATCGCGCACGACCCGACGCTCAAGATCAAGGAGTACGCCGAGCGCGCCGCGGTGGACGGCGGCGAGACGTCGGAAGAGATCGCCGCGAAGATGCGCACCGCGCGCGAACTCTTCGGACTGGACGAGGCCGCGAACGCCGCCGCCCGCCACCGGGGCGAGTGAGGAGCGCGCTCCGATGAGTCTGAGCGCGGCGGTCCTCGGGCTTACCGTCCTCTGCTACCTCCTCGGCGCGGTCGCGCACGGGGCGAACCTTCTGCTGCGCCGCCCCTGGCTGCTGAACGCGGGCCGCGCGCTGGCGGTCGCGGCGGCGCTGCTGCACGGAACGGCGATCGGACTGCGCTGCATGGAGGTGCACCACGCCCCCTTCACGACCCCGGCGGAGTCACTCTCGCTGCTCGGCTGGATCGTCTGCCTGCTCTACCTGGGGATGGAGGCGGTCTGGAAACTGTCGGCGGCCGGGCCGTTCGCGCTGGGCCTGTCCTTCCTGCTCGTGCTGACGGGCGCGAGCCTCGCGGTAGGCGCGGGGCCGTCCAGCGCGCCGCAGGGGGAGACCGCCGCACTGCTCGCCGAGCGCGCCATCTCGCTGCACATCCTGGCGACCGTGGCCGCGCTCGGGGCGTTCGCGCTCGCCTTCTGCTGCGCCGCGCTCTACCTCATCGGGCACCACATCCTCAAGAGCAAGCACGGCTTGGCCTGGATCAAGCGACTACCCCCGCTCGCCACGGTCGAGTCCGCGGCGTTCACGCTGGTGGCGATCGGCTTCCCGCTGCTGACGCTGGGTATCCTCTCCGGGTTCGCGCGCGCGGCGCGGGGCGGCCTCCCCCCCGGCTGGCAGACCGACGGCAAGACCATCCTCGCCTACGCGGTCTGGGCCGTCTATGGTGCCTTCCTCTACGCCCGGCTGGGGGCGAACTGGCCTCCGGTACGGACCGCCTACATCCTGATCGTCGGCCTGGCGCTCTCGCTACTGCTCCTGCTCGTCCCCTCCGCCGCCCACCGGTTCACCGGATAGCGGCCGTCGCCCGCTCCCACATGCGGAGCGCGATCCGCTCCGGGCTTTGCGCCGCCTCCAACCCCTGCCGGGCGAAATAGTCGCAGACGCGCGTCACGTCCCGCTCGAAGATATCCGGCGCGTTCGGGTTCGCCTCCGCGTTGACCACCTGCGGGAAGTCGATCAGGGTGATGGCCCCATCGTGGTAGAGGATGTTGTAGGCGGAGAGGTCGCCGTGGACGAAGCCGTGCCGCAGCATCAGCTCGACGTTGCGCAGGGTCTCGTCGAAGAGTGGGCGCGCTTCCTTCACCTCAAGGGAAACGGAGCTGAGCGTGGGAGCGGCGGCCTTTTCGTCCCCGACGTAGCCCATGAGGATGGCGTTGTCGCTGACGCCGTAGGGGGCGGGAACCGCTCCGCCCGCCGCGTAGAGCGTGCGGAGCGTGGTGAACTCGTACAGGAGCCAGGAGGTGTGGGCGACCTGCTGGCCGAACTCGGTCTTCTTGCCCAGCGCCTTCATGATACGCGTGTCGCTGTTCTTGACCGCGCGCCCCTCGCCGGTAAGGACGGGCCGCCCCTCGCGATAGACCTTGTCGTTGCGCAGGTTCCGCAGGGAGCGGGGGCGGTAGACCTTGACGGCGGCGATCTCCGGGCCGTTCGTCGCGGCGGGGTTCACCCGGCAACTGTAGACGCTGGCCTCCTTGCCGCCCTTGACGCTCGCCAGGACGTCGGTGATCAGCCCCTGTTCATAGAAGGTGCGCAGCGAGGTAAAGAGCCACCACTTCTCGTGTCGGCTCGGCTGGTACGTGGTCTGGAAACTCGCGGCGTCGGCAGCGGGTTCGCCGTCCTGGTCGTCGGTGGACGCGCTCTTCGCCGGCTTCTTCTGCTGCGCCGCCGCTTTCACGGCGCGCAGGGGGACGAAGGTTTCGCTCTCTTCGTCGTCCCACTCGTCCCAAGGCTCGTCAAGGTCGTCGTCGCTCAGGCTTGTAGCGGCGTCATCGTCTTCCGCGTCGTCTTTCACGCGTGTCGGCAGATAGGCTCTGGACAAGGTTCCTCCGGGGGTACGCGGCAGAAGTTGACCGCATACCCGTGCGGGTTGGTATTGGCTCTCTATCGCCTCAGGCAGGGAGTTTGTTAATCGCGGAGCGAAGTAAGCACCATGCCGCAGACTCCGGATTCGAAAGTGCGCTATCTCCACGTATGCAATCTCATCTACGCGGGGGACCTCGCTACGCTCAAGCCCATTTTCGACGGCGGCTTCCAGGCTCCGGAATCGTCGCCGCCACTCCTCTACACTGCCTCCAGCGCCGGGCATCCCGGGGTGATACGACTGTTGCTCGACCGCGGCGATGACGTGGACTCTCGGAATCTCTGGCAGGGGATCACCTGTCTGATGATTGCGGCCAACAGTGGCCGTATCGACGCCGTCCGATTACTGCTCGACAGCGGAGCCGACCCATCGCTCCGAGACGAGTCTGGCAAGACTCTGCACGACCACGCGCGGGAGAACTCGAACCGGCACACGCGCGAGCCGATGCTCCACTTTCTGGGGGAACGACTTGGCGAGGAGGAAGCAGACCGGGACGGAGAGCGTGTCGCAGCCCTCGTTGCTGCCGTACGATCGAGGAACCGTCCGGCAGACGAGATAGTCGCCGAACTGCGGGAAGCCGGTGGACTGGACCGTATCCTGAGGCCGAAAGAGGGAGGCGACGCGGCCCTTGATCTCGCGGTACGTGGCGGCGATGTCGAACTGGCAAAGCGTCTCCTTGAAGAAGGGGCGAACCCGGAGTCCAACAGCCGCACGATTCCGGGGCCGGAGGAATCACCGCTCATGCAGGCGGCGTACCTGGGAAACCGGGAGATGATCGAACTGCTGCTGGAGCACGGGGCGAACGTCAACGCCGTCAACCCGTGGAGCCAGACGCCGCTGCACTACGCCATGAACGGAGCCGTCGAAGGAGACTCTGCGGAACCCGTGGCAACCGTCCTACTGCTTCTGGCGCGCGGAGGCGATCCGCACGCGCAGGCGGGACCGGAGGAAGACGCCGAACCCCGACGCGCACTCGACTACGCCATTCAAGGCCGAGAAACGATTCGCCAGGCCGCGGCATCGCAGCAGGGCGGGGACGGATACTTCGCGCCGCGAATAGCTGTCCTCACGGAGATGATCGACCTGCTCCGTGCGGCGATGTAAATGACGACGGCCCGCGCGGCAGTGCCGCGCGGGCCGTCGTAGTTCCAGTTGGAACCCGGCGCTACTCGCCGTCGCCGTTGCCGCCGTTCGCCTCGGCGTCCTTCTTGCGGACGTCCAGGTACTCGACGCTCTTGACGTGGTCGTTCTCGTTCAGGTTGATGAGGCGAACGCCCTGCGTGGAGCGGCCCTGCGTCGTCTTGATCTCCCCGACCTGCATCCGGATGCCGATGCCCTGCTCGGTGACGATCATCAGGCGCAGATACTGCTCGTCCCCGCGCGAGAGGACGCACGCCGCGACCAGCGCGCCCGTCTTCTCCGTGATGTCCATCGTCTTCAGGCCCTTGCCGCCGCGGCTCTGGATGCGGTAGGCGGAGAGCGGCGTCCGCTTGCCCTGCCCCCGCTCGCTGACCACCAGAAGCTCCGGAGCCTCGGCGTCCGGCGCGATGACGTCCACCGCCACCACCCGGTCGTTCGGCCCTTCGAGCATCACGCCACGGACGCCGCCCGCCGCGCGCCCGCGCGACGGTACACCGGTTGGACCGGACTCGGGGAAGCGGATCGCCATGCCGCGGACCGTGGTCAGGACGACCTGCGTGTCGCCCTTGGTGTGCTTCACCCAGCGCAGCGCGTCGTGCGGCTCCAGGTCGAAGGTGATGAGGCCGTTGGCGCGCAGGTTCGCGTACTCCGAGATCGCCGTGCGCTTGATCTCGCCGCGCTCGGTCACCATGAGCAGGTAGCCCGCGGCGGCGCGCAGGTCGCGGATCGGGACGGTCGCGGTGATCTTCTCGTCGGGCTGGATCTGGATGAGGTTGATGACCGCGGTCCCCATCGCCTGCCGCGACGTCTGCGGGACTTCGAACGCCCGCAGGCGGTACACGCGGCCCCGGTCGGTGAAGAACAGGATGTAGTCGTGCGTGCTCGCCCGGAAGAAGTGCTCGAAGTTGTCCTCCTCCTTGGTTTTGCCCGCGATGCGGCCCTTGCCGCCCCGGCCCTGGGTCGGGAACGCGTCCTGCGTCAGGCGCTTGATGTACCCGTCGCGCGTGACGGTGATCAGCATCTCCTCCTCGGCGATGAGATCCTCCAGGTTGATCTCCTCCGCCTCCTGCGGCACGACGCGGGTGCGCCGCTCGTCGCCGAACTTCTCCTTCAGGTACTTCAGGTCGGCCTTGATGAGCGCGTCGACGCGGCGGGTGTCCGAAAGGATGTCCTCCAGCCGCGCGATTTCCTTGAGGAGGTCCTTGTACTCGCCCTCGATCTTGTCCTGCTCCAGAGCAGTCAGCTGCCGAAGCTGCATGTTCAGGATGGCGTCCGCCTGGATGCCCGAAAACTCGAACCGCTCGATCAGGCGGCTGCGCGCGTCCTCGGTGTTGCGCGACGCCCGGATGATCTGGATGACCTCGTCCAGGAACTGGACCGCGATCTGGAGACCTTCGAGGATGTGGGCGCGGAACTTGGCCCGGCCGAGCTCGAACTGCGTGCGGCGCGTGATGATGATGCGCCGGTGGTCGATGTACTCCTGGAGGATGCCCTTCAGAGAGAGCGTCTTCGGGCCGCGCCCGTTGTCCACAAGCGACAGCAGGATGACGCCGAAGTTCAGGCGCAGCGGGGTGTGCTTGAGCAGGTAGTTCAGGACCTTCTGCGGCATCACGTCGCGGCGAAGCTCCACCACGATGCGCATGCCGTTCTTGTCCGAGAAGTCGTCTACCGCCGTGATCCCCTCGACCTTCTTCTCCTTGGCAAGCTCCGCGATCTGGACGATGAGCTTGGACTTGATGACCTGGTAGGGAAGCTCGGTGATGACGATGGCGCTCTTGCCGTTGTCCATCGGCTCGATGGTGGTCTTGGCCTGCATCGTCACCTGCCCGCGCCCGGTCTCGTAGGCCGAGCGGACGCCCTTGGTGCCCAGGATCAGGCCGTGGGTCGGGAAGTCCGGCGCGGGCACGAAGCGCATCAGGTCCTCGACCGTCGCCTTCGGATGTTCCAGGAGGTAGCCCACGGCGTCGCACACCTCGCTCAGGTTGTGCGGCGGCATGTTGGTCGCCATGCCGACCGCGATGCCCGAGGAGCCGTTGCAGATCAGGTTCGGGAACTTGCCGGGGAGGATGGAGGGCTCGCGACGCTCGTTGTCGTACGTCGGGACGAAGTCCACCGTGTCCTTCTCGATGTCCTCCATCATCTCCATCGCCAGCGCCGTCAGACGCGCCTCCGTGTAGCGCATGGCTGCCGGGGGGTCGTCGTCGACCGAGCCGAAGTTACCCTGGCCGTCGACGAGCGGGTAGCGCAGCGTGAACGGCTGGGCCATGCGCACCATGGTCCCGTAGAGCGCCTGGTCGCCGTGCGGGTGGTAGTTGCCCATGCACTCCCCGACGACCTTGGCCGACTTGAGGTGGCGGGAGTTCGGGGAGAGGCCCAGTTCGCGCATCGCGTAGAGGATGCGCCGCTGCACCGGCTTCAGGCCGTCGCGCACGTCGGGCAGGGCGCGCGAGGTGATGACGCTCAGCGCATAGGAGATGAACCGCTCCTCGGCCGTGCTGCAGAGGTCGACCGAGATCGCCTCGCGATGCTTCTCCGCCATCGTCTACCTCCCCACCACCGCACCGGCCCGGCCGGCGCGGGTGTTGCGATGTTACTCGGTGTTGCGGTGTTACTCCTTGGCGCGCGAGACGAAGCGGGCCTCGCGGGTGTCGACCTGGATCAGCTCGCCCGACTCGAGGTACGACGGCACCTGGATCACCAGGCCGGTCTCCAAGGTCGCCGGCTTGGTCTGCGCCTGCGCCGTCGCGCCCTTGATCGCCGGATCGGTCTGCTCCACGCGCAGGCTGATGA
>DATLHN010000372.1:0-10604 GCA_035539875.1 Armatimonadaceae bacterium | reverse complement strand
GCTTTCGTCCGCCAGCTTCGGAGCCGTGGCCGCGCCCAGCTTCCAGAAGGCGTCGGTGACCCCGAGCACCTGCACCCGGTTCGCACGGGCGTCGCCGCCGGTGCCGTCGGGACGCTGTCCCGCGGTCGCCGTGCCCCGGAGGAGCGCGACCGGGGCCACCGGCGGCGCGCCGT
The DNA here is from genome assembly GCA_035539875.1 of Armatimonadaceae bacterium. GTDB lineage: Bacteria > Armatimonadota > Armatimonadia > Armatimonadales > Armatimonadaceae > CALEKU01. The sequence goes on along the minus strand of DATLHN010000372.1, from coordinate 10,431 downwards.
CCAGTCCGCGTGACACTTCATCCGCCAGCGCCTCGCGGAAGAAGCGCCCGGGGTTGTGGAGCGCGAGGTGGACGCCGCGCAGGCGCGCCAGCGCCATCTGCCGGAGGCTGTGGCGCACCGAGTCGCCGACGGCGAGCGCCCCGATCAGGACCGCAGCGGCGAGCGCCGCCCCGAGCAGGACGCCGAGGTGGGAGCGGCGGTGAAAGCGCAGCCCGCGCGCCGCCAGTCGCCACAGGGTCACGGGCGCGTTCCGGCAGCGGCGGCGGCGAGAGCGGGGGCGGCGGTTTCCTGTCGGGGGACGAGACGCCCGTCGCGCAGCTCCAGGACGCGCCCCATGCGCCGCGCGAGGTCCGGGGCGTGCGTGATGACGAGCAGGGCGACCCCCTCCTCCCGGTTCAGCTCGACCAGCAGATCGGCGAGGTTGTCGGCGGCGGCGCGGTCGAGCGCGCCGGTCGGCTCGTCGGCCAGCAGGAGCTTCGGCCCGTTGACGAGCGCGCGGACCACGGCGACCCGCTGCCGCTCGCCGCCGGAAAGCTGACCGGGCCGGTGGGTGAGCCGCCCGCCGAGCCCGACGCGGTCCAGCAGCCGCCGCGCCCGCGCCTCGGGTATCTCGCCGGAGTTGCGGTCCCCGCCGCGCGCGCCGTCGGCGAGCGTGGGTATGAGGACGTTCTCCAGGACGGTGCACTGGGGGAGCAGGTGGTGAAGCTGGAAGACCCACCCGATCTCGCGGGCGCGGACGCGGGCTATCTCCGCCTCGCCGAGCGCGGCGATGTCGCGGCCGCCGAGCAGGACGCTTCCGGCGTCCGGGCGGTCGAGCGTCCCGACGACGTTGAGCAGGGTGCTCTTTCCCGAACCCGAGGGGCCGACCACCGCCGCGGACTCCCCGGCGTCGAGCCGCAGGTCCACGCCGCGCAGGACGGCCGTCGGGGGCGCGTCGTCTGCCCCGGGGTAGGTCTTGCTCACCCCGGCCAACTCCAGGACGGGCGTGGTGCGTTCGGCGGCGGCGACAGTGGTCATCGCGGGAGGGCTTCCGGCGGCGCGCCCGGAACGACCGCCGCGGAGTCGGCCGCGGGAACCGCCTTCGGGGCGGGCGGCGCGGGCTGCGGCCGGTAGAGCGTGACCAGGCACCCGCCCGCGGCGGCGAGCGCGAGGCCGAGGAAGAAGGGCCACCGGACCGCGGAGACGCCGCCCGCGGGCGGGTGCTGGACCATCGCCACGACGGCGTTGACGATGGGCGCGCCGCCGAAGACGATGGCCATGACCACGGCGGGCACGCCCTTCGCGCCGAACGCCAGCAGGACGCAGAACGCGCCGATCGCGCCGACGATGCCCGCGACGAGCGACCAGCCCATGCCTTTCGCGGGCATCTGCCAGGACGCGCCGTTCATGAGGAGGATCGCCAGCGGCGCGAGCACGGCCGTCAGGAAGTACGCCAGCCCGACGAACAGGAACGCCTTGTAGCGTCCGTTCACCGGGTCGCCCATCGCCATCTGCCCGTTGTGCAGGAAAACGCCGTAGACGCCCCACGAGACGACCGTCATCAGCGCGAAGACGATCCAGGTCATCCCGGGCTGTCCCGCCGCCGCCGTCGCCGCCTGTCCGTCACCCATTCTTCGTCATCCTTTTGTCCGCGCCTGTGGTGATGCCGCCGTCCCCGCCGGGGAGGGAAGCAGCAGGGTCGGGTCGCCGAAGAGCATGAACTTCATCGCCTGGAAGTAGATGCTGGCAGGGTACCAGCTTTCTGTGGGCCGGAGGGTCGCCAGCCGCTCCTTCGCGTGGTAGTGGCGCACCGCATGCGCCCAGCAATCGCCCAGCCGGAGCGATTCCCCCGCCGGAGGGTTCTTCGCGGCGGCGCGGGCGAACCCCTCCAGGAGCGTCAGGCCGCAGGGCTGGCTCCCGGTGTTGCACCCGATATAGGCGACCGCCCCGCCGGGGCCGCCGCGCAGGAGCATCTCGCCGAGACCGGTCGGGTTGTGTTCGCCCTTCTGGTAGGGGGCGGGCGGCGGGGGCGGCCCGGTGAAGACCTGGCCCGCGTTCGTGCCCTTGTGCGTCGTGCCGCTCGCGTCCACGTACCCCTCGTAGGGCGGGCAAGTGGCGAAGCGGCCCGTGGAGCAGCCCGCCGACACCAGCACGGGCAGGCGGTCGCCGTTCTCGATCCGGGCGAGGTCGTTCCAGGAGACGCACTGGTCCCACCCGAAGTCCGTGCCGTGCCCGGCGTGGAATACCAGGCCCGCGCCCTCGCCGAGCAGGGACGTCACCTGTGCGCGGTCAGGGGCGGGCGTCTTATCGTCCCGCGCGGCGTCGGCGTAGTAGCGCTTCTCCACGGTCCACGCGTTTAGTGCGCCCGCCGCGGCGTCCATGACCGGACGGCTGTCCACCCAGCCGCCGACGGAGACGAACGCGGCCCGCCGCGCCCCGGGCTTCACGCCGCGGCGGAGGTCGGTCTCGTAGCGCACGGTCTTGTCGGCGACGACGCGCGCCTCGGCCCCGGTACTGACCGGCCAGCGGCCCACGGCGACGTCGGGACGGTAGTCCACCTCGTCGAAGTTGATCCGGTCCTGCTTGTTCGCCTCGCCGCGCACCTCGCCGAAGTAGCCCGCGTGGAAGCCGTCCTTGCGACCGTTCCAGTCGTCGAACGAGCCGTCGGGCCGGGCGAGGTCGGAATAGTAAAGGTCCGAGGGGTAGAAGGCGTAGTCGAACGCTTCCTTCGTCTTGCGGTCCAGAACCATGTAGCGCACCGGCAGGACGTCCGCGTCGCCGACCAGCAGCACGTAGCCGACGTTCCTGTCGCGCCATTCCCCGTGAAGGTAGCGCTTCAGCTTTTCCGGGTCGTCCACCCCCTTAGCGGCGCGCAGCGTCTTTTCCAGGGAGACGAGCCGGGTGGGAAGCTGCCCCGCCTTGTGGCGCACGTACGCGCCGAGCGCCGGGTGAAACCTTTCCGGCGCGACGATCAGGAAGCCCTTCGCCTTCGCGGCAGCGCGGTGGGGCGTCTGAGCCGTCACGGACCCGCCTCCGAACAGCAGGGACAGCACGAGCAGGGCGAAAGCCGCCTTACGGTACATGGGCAACTTTCCCGGGGGTGACGGAAGGAGCCTGTTCCATCACCCCGGCGAAGACGCGGGCGACGTTCTCGGCCATGACGTCCACGTTGAACCTCTCGATCACGGTCCGTCGCCCCTGCTCGCCCAGCGCCCGCGCCCGCTCGGGATCGAGGAGGAGCGCCTCCAGGGCGTCCGCCAGGGCGCTTGGGTCGTCCGGCTCGCAGAGGACGCCGCCGCCCGTTTCGGCCAGCAGCTCCGGGAAGACGGCGTGGCGCGGCTGCACGACGGGGACGCCCGCCGCCAGCGCCTCGATGACGTACAGCCCGAACGACTCGCCGTACGTTGCGGGCACGGAGAAGGCGGACAGGCCGCGCAGGAACGCCACCTTTTCCGCCCTGTCAATGTTGGGGAAGAACGCCGCGTCCGCGCCGACGCCCTCGGCGTCCAGGCGCGCCCGCAGGCTCTCGACGTAGGAGACGTCACCGGCCGTCTGCGCCCCCGCCACGCGCAGCTTAAGCCCCTTGACCCGGCCGCGCTTGCGCAGGAGGAGGTAGGCGTCCACGAGCGTCCCGAGCCCCTTGGGTGGACACATCCGCGCCAGGTAGCCGAGGACGGGCGGGTCGGTCGGCGGGGACGCCGGGCCGTAGCCGGTCAGGTCGATGCCGTTGTAGACGACGTGGACGCGGTCCGGCGGCAGCTTCATGCGCCGCGTCATCAGGTCGGCGTGGTAGTGGCTGACGGCTACGAAGGCGTCCACGTCCGCCGCACGCTCGGCCAGCGTGTCCCAGGACGCCGTGCGGTGCGGCTCGTCCAGGCTGTCCAGGAACGTGTCCTCGCCCTGGAGGGTGCAGACCACCCGCGCGCCGGTCTCGGCGCGGATGCGCCGCGCCAGGCCCAGGAGCAGGGCGTTGGAGAGGCAGACGACGTCGGCCCGGCCGTCCTCGCTCGCGATCCACTCCACCAGGCGGGTCAGCTCCTTGGCCTGGTGGCCGTCCTCGCCGCGCAGCATGGAGAGGGTCATCTCGCCCAGCTCGCTCGCCTTCGTCATGCCCGCGCGCTTCGCCGCGCCGCGCAGCACCGCCGGGGAGTCGAGCAGGCCGTCGAGCCAGCGCGGGGTGCGGCGGAACAGCGGGGACGCCTGCTGGAGGTAGACGTTGACCCCGCCGTAGAACAGGGGCGCGCCCTCGGCGGCGGACGCCTCGTCGAGGGCGGGCGGCAGGTACAGCGGCACCATCAGCGCGTCGTGCCCCTGCCGCCGCAGCGCGACCGTGAGGGCGTTGTCGCGCATGCACGTGCCGCAGTAGAAGCTGCCCGTTCCGGGCGTCAGTTGGAGGATGCGCACCGGCGGCGGCCTTCCCCTCAGTCTTCGCGGAACCAGGCGGCGGCGTTGGGCGCGAGCGACCGGCGGTAGGCGACCCCGGACGTGCTGCGCGCGCGCCAGGAGGCCTGCGGTCCCTTGAACCACTTGACGTGCCCGTCGGCCAGGGCGTAGACGCCGCCCCCGCTGTGGCGGTAGCGACCGGCGCAGTAGTTGTCGGCGCGCCCGATGATCGCGCCGGAGATGACCGGGTAGCCGGTCTCGTAGCCCGTGCAGTTGGAGTTCCAGTCGTCGCCCGCCGTGTTGCCGATGTAGCCCCACCCCTCGGTGACCAGGACCACCTGTGCCGGGTACTGGATGTCGCCCAGGGAGGAGAGTGCGCCCGGGAACCAGCCGGCCGCCGGGGCGGAGCGGTGCATCGTCGGCATGTAGTTGCCGTTATTGATGTAGCTGAGCGCGCGGGCGTAGAAGTTGGAGGGGAAGGGGCCGCCGGGTTCGGGGTCGCCCGCCGCCCGCGGGATGTCGGTATTGTCGATGCTCGGGCAGACCCAGAAGGCGACCTCGCGCCGGTTCGCGGGCGAACCGGGGGCGGGGCCCGCGCCGACCTTGATGTAGGGCTCGACCAGGTCCTGCCACGTGACCGCGGAGGTCATGCCGGGGAGTATGAAGGAGCCGAGCGGCAGTCCCTCGTCGTAGTCCTGCGCGTACATCAGGATGCCGAGGCCGATCTGCTTGTTGTTGGAGAGGCAGTTCGCCTGCCGGGCCTTCTCGCGGGCCTGGGCGAAGACGGGGAAGAGGATCGCGGCCAGGATCGCGATAATGGCGATGACGACGAGCAGTTCTATGAGCGTAAAGCCGCTCCGCCGACGCTGCTGCATGAAGGTCTCCCGGTTCTTTACGGCTCTCCGAGGCGCTGCCGTACGCGTGCGTGTGCCAACTGGACTAAGGAGATAATAGCACAGGTAGGTTCGCCGTGGCTATACAGACGCGCCGAGCGCCCTCCGGGTTCACTCCCGTTTGGGCGCTCGGCGCGGGCACTACTCCCCCTCGGCGGGGGCGGCGTCGGGGAGGACGCGAACCGCGACGGTCTTGAGCTGTTGGGGGTCCGGCAGGAACTCGGACGCGGGGGCGATCTCGACGCCGACCAGGTGGCCGCGGTAGTCGAAGTCGAGCAGCGCGCCGGGGCAGGCGCTGCTCGTCTTCTCGATGGGCGCGTCGCTCAGGAGAATGCGGATCGCGTCCCGGTCGGCGTCGTAGATGATCTTCAAGGCAAGGTCCCCCGCTCCTCGTCGAGCGTCTTTCCGGTCAGTCGGGCGGCAGCACTTTGATGAAGGAGGTCAGCGGCGTATTCCCGTCCGAGCGCCGCACGACGGTCAGGATGCGCTCCTGGAAGCGGACGTTCTCGCCGCCCTTCTGTATGCGCACCCCCACGCCCGCCAGGCTCGCCCGCTCCCAGTCGAGCGGGCGCGCGAACGGCCCGGTCCCGTAGGAGGGGTCGTAGTAGGCGTCGCCGACGCGCACGATCATGTGGTTCGGGTAGTCCGGCGGCGGCACGGCGTTGTTCTGCGCCGGGGTCTCCTTCGGCGGCCACAGGGAGAAGCGGCTGACGTACTGGTAGCCCGCGGGTGCCAGGTCCAGGTACTCCCCGAGGTCGCGCACGGTATCGTCGCCCTTCGGCGCGGTGTCCAGCACGCCGTTCGGGCCGGGCGCGATGGCGACCGTGAACGGCGCGCCGCGTCCCTCGGGTCCGGCCCCGGGCGTCTGCGAGACGCCGTCCGCGCCGGTGTCCACCCACCACGGCCCCGCGCGGTCGTCGCCGCCGGGGCGGGGGGCGGCGGCGGCGCGCGGCAGCGCGGACTCCACCCGGATGCCCGTCGCGCCGCGCCCGACCTGCGGGTCCCAGTTGCCCCCGGTCGCGCGCCCCGTCTGCATCACCGCGTCCTGGCGCTCGGTCTCCAGGATGCCGTTCGCGCCGGTCAGGACGTACGTGGTGTTGATCTGCCGCGCGAGCACGTCGTCGCCGCCGAGGCGTACCGCGGACGGGTCGGCGTCCGGCTTGAGCATGAACGCACGCTGGTTCTCCAGGCCGAATCCACTCGGGATCAGCCGTACTGCCGCGCCGGTGTCGAAGGGCGTCTCGGCGATGCCGTTGACGCCGACGCCGTAGCGCCCGGCGTCGTCGCCGCCGAGCGCCGGGGGGATGGGCAGCGCGGGCGCGGTCCAGAGGCGGGCGTAGGGCTGGCCCTTCCCGCGCACGATCAGGGCGACGTCGTCGCCCTGCGGCGCGGTGTCGGCGACGCCGTCCTCGCCGGTGTCGAGGAAGCGGCGGCCTTCGATGAAGCGCCACGGACCGACGAAGATGCGCCCGCGGTCCGGCGGGACGATCAGGGTGATCTCGGCGGGGATGCCCTGCGCGCCGAGCGCGGCGTAGAGCAGGTAGCTCCAGGCGACGCACTGCCCGGTGCCGGAGACGAGCATCCGGCGCAGCTCCGCGGGCGCGGAGTCGTTGGGGAAGCCGTAGTAGGTCAGCTTCAGGCCGTCGCGCACCCGGCGGACGTCGCGGCGGGCGAACGGCTCCCAGACGCGCTTCAGGACCTGCGCCGGGTCGGTCAGGCCGCGGGCGGCGGTCGCCGAGAGGTGAAGCGGGGTGTGCAGCAGCGGGCCGATCGGGGCGCGGTCTCCGAGCACTACGTAGAGCGAGCCGCGCGACGTGCCGAGCGGCGTCCGCTCCGGGCGTCCGCCCGGGCGCTCCCGGATCGCCGTCCAGGCGACGTCGAAGCTCGCGAAGGCGTCGACGGCGTCGGGCAGCGGCTTGCTTGCGCGCACGGTCGCCGTGTAACCGTCACCGGCAGGCGTCGCGTCCCCGGCGAAGCGCAGGCCGCGCGGTCCTGTCCCCTCGACGCGGAAGCGTCCGGCGTTCGCGTTCCACCCGCGGGGGGCGGGGAAGGTGACGCGCGCCTCGGGGGTCGCGCCGCGCCGGTAGGCGACGGGCGCGCCGCGCTCGCGGTAGTAGCCGGGAAGGTCGGGCGAGACGGCCGGGAGGCGCGCCTCCACCGGCCAGTGCGGGCCGGAAGCCCGCCCGTAGCCGTCCATCTCGACCGGGTAAAACCCGCTCCCGCCGAACGTCACGCTCAGCCCCGCGGGGTCCGCCGCCCAGGCAGTCGCTGCTGCCGCCGTGAAAATCAGCGCCGCCGCCGCCGCGGCCCGTGAAAAAGCCCGGTAACAGCGGACGCCGCGCCGCGCTGCCGCCCTGTCCTTTTGTCGTACCGTCACGCTTCTCTTTTCCTACTGGTTGGGCTTGTCGAAGACGAAGTAGAAGTCGTCCTTGACCGGGTCGCCGGTGCGGACGCCGCCGGGGATGAGGTCGCCGATGGCGAGCTTGGCGTGCAGCGCCGCCGGGGCCGCCGCGCTCTTGTCGGTCGTGCGGATGACCGGCTTCACTGCCTTGACGTGCGAGTCGTACCAGAGCACGTTCGCGAACCCGCCGTGCCGCCCGTGGACGCTCGGCGCGGATATGTTGCTGTCCGGCGCGGACGGGAGGGTGAGCGTCGATGTCCGCAGCATCCCGCCCGAGACCCGATTGAGGTAGGCGGCGTCTGCCATCAGCACCGTCTCGGCCGGGGCCTCGATCGCGGCGTAGGACTGGATCTGCCCCTGCGAGTCGTAGATGCCGAAGCTGTTGATGGCGCAGGCGACGGGCATCCCGAGCAGCGCCACGAGGTCAGTGGCGGACGGGCATTCGTGTATCTCGCGGCTCTTCATGTACGGCTGGATCAGGCCGCGCTGGTACTGCTGGCCGCCGATCGGGTTGAACTGGCGGAAGCCGTACCAGGACTGCTGGTAGGTGATGCCCCCGGACGTGTACATGTAGTCCGGCGGCACGAGGCCGTCGTCGTAGTCGCCGATGTACATCAGCCAGGCGGAGCCGATGTTCCGCAGGTTGCTCATGCAGCTTGCCTGGCGCGCCTTCTCCCTCGCCTGGGCAAAGACCGGGAACAGGATCGCGGCGAGTATGGCTATTATCGCTATCACGACTAGCAACTCGATCAAAGTAAAAGCTCCGCTTTTACCGGGGGTAAAGGCGCTGCTGCGACGGACGAGCGGAGACGGGGACGGTGACATGACGGCTAACTCCTCGGAACATCACGCGATGACCGGTCAGATTCACTTCCTCTTGCGCGGATTGTAACCGGCCACTCTCAAAAGTCTCTCAAACCTGTCGGGGCGTCGGCTCAAACCGATGCCTATTTTTCCTCGCCCCGGCGCTGCTCCAGGGCGAACGCGACCGCTTCGTCGAGCGACAGCCGCTCGCCGCGCGCGCAGGCCGACGCGAACCCGGCGGACCCGAGGGCGGCGCGCGCCGCTTCCGCGAACCCCGCCCACCGCTCCCGGTCGGACGGCGACAGGTCCGACGCGATGGCCGCGCGCACGGCCCGCGCCGCGCCGAGCAGGGCCGCCGAGCGCGCGAAGTCGCCCGCGCCGCCCGCCACGCCCGCGAAGACCAGCAGGCACTCCGAGACGGCGAACGGGTCGCCGAGCTCGCGCTGCGCCTGCAGGCTTTCCGCCAGAAGGTCTTCGGCGCGCCCCCAGAGACCCTGCTGACGCGCGATCTCCGCCAGGTTCAGCAGCGAGGTCGCGCAGCCGCTGCGGTCGCCCAGCTCCCGCCGCAGCGCCAGCGTCTCCTCCTGGTAGCGCGTCGCCGCCGCGAAGTCCCCGAGGCGGCGGGCGACGTTGCCCAGGTTGTTCAGCGCGGCGGCCACCCGCCGCCGCTCGCCCGCCGCCCGCGCGATCCCGAGGCTCTCCTCGTACAGACCCCGGGCGCGGGCGTAGTCGTCCTCCTCGCTGGCGATGTTGCCCAGGTTCAGGAGCGCGCCCGCGGTCGTCAGGGTGTCCCCGGCGTCCCGCGCCGTCCGCAGGCTCTCCTCCAGCAGCGGGCGGGCGTCGCCGAGCCGTCCCTGCCGGAAGGCGATCATCCCCAGATCCAGCAGCGCCTCCGCGACGCCGGCCGCGTCTCCGACGCCCCGCCAGAGCCGCAGGGCCGCCTCCTGGTGTCGCTGCGCCGCCGCGTAATCGCTCTGCGCCCAGGCCAGGCGTCCCGCCTCGCCGCGCCCGCGCGCCTCGCGCTCCGCGTCGTCCCCCTCGGGCCCCGACCGCGGCGGGGCGTCGGCGCTCAGGAACCCCTCCAGCCAGTCCCGGCCCTCGGCGGAGTGGCCGCGCACCTGCCAGAAGCGGGCGAGCGCGGTCGCCAGGCGCAGGCCGCTCCGGGCGGCCTCGCGGCGCTCCAGAGCGCCGACGGCGGGGTTCGCCGCCTGCGCCCGGAGCCGCCCGAGCGCGGCGCGCAGGTTCTCGTGCTCACCCTCCAGCAGGTCGAAGTAGCGCCGCTGGTCCGGCCCGCTCAGGTGGGCGGCGGCCTCCTCCGCGAGGGCGAGGTAGTAGGCGGCGTGGCGGGCCGCGGCCCGTCGCCGCTCGGCGTCCGTGAGCTGGTCCCCGGCGAACTCGCGCAGCGTGTCGAGCATGCGGTAGCGCAGCGCGCCGCCCCTGCCTGCGCCCGCCGCGTGCGGCGTCTCCTCGGCGAGGATCAGGGAGCGCTCGTAGAGCTGCGCCAGGCGGTCGCGCGCGGCGGCGTGTCCGCCGCCGCCCTGCGGCGGCTGGATCGCCTCGGCGGCTTCGCCGGTCCAGCCGCCGCGGAACACCGAGAGGAGCGCGAAGGTCGCGCGAAGTTCCGGGGGGAGCTGGAGAAAGCTCGACTCCACGGCGGCGCGCAGGGTGCGGTGCCGCTCGGGGAGGTCGCGGCGGCGGCTGACCAGCAGGTCGAAGCGGCTGTTCAGGTCGGCGAGCATCTGCTCGGGGGAGAGGGTCGCCGCCCACGCGGCGCACAGCTCGATCGCGAGCGGGATGCCCTCAAGGCGGGTACAGAGGGCGGCGACCGTCTCCCGGTTCTCGGGCGACAGGGCGAAGTCGAAGCGGGCCTGCCGGGCGCGGTCCGCGAACAGGCGGACGCTGGCGTAGGACCAGAGCGGGTCGTCCTCGGCGCGGTACTCGCCGGGCGGGGGCGGCGGCACGGCTTCCGGG
>DATLHN010000371.1:0-10769 GCA_035539875.1 Armatimonadaceae bacterium | reverse complement strand
GTCGATGCGGCAGTACTACCGCATCGGCAGCCCGGAGGAGGGGATGACCGGCGGCATGGACGGCGCGTACGGCCTCGTGTACACGTTCCAGGTCGAGGCCCCGGTAGGGCGGACCGTCCGCGTCACCTTCTCCCCGCGTGGCGGGCACTCCGGCTTGGTGGCCGCATTGAACGGCCTGCTGTTCCAGAGCCCTATAGTGGGCGCGCAGGGGCTGTCGGTCTTCGCGGAGGCGAAGGCGGGGCCGAACGGCCTGGCGCTTGTGACGGTGCCCTTCGGCGGCGTCTTCTACCCCGTCGAGGTCGCGTTCCACCTGCTCGGCGAGAAGTAGTCGTCCAGAGAACGACCGGGCGCGGCTGGATGCCGCGCCCGGTTTTTGCGGACCTGATTGACTACATCGATAGTCTTGTGGTACTCTCGCATTGACTACATGTTTAGTCATTATGGGAGGTGCCCCGATGCGATTACACGGAAGCGCGTTCGCTCCTCTGACCCCGGTGGCGGGATTCGCCGCCACGCTCGTCCTTACCCTGTCCGGCGCGGCGTACGCGCAGGGACACCCGTCGCCGGCGTCATCCACTGCAGCCGTGCCGCCCGCTGTGCTCGCCATGCCCGCCCGGGGCGGGGCGGTCACCCTCAAGGTGGACGACTATGCCGCCGCGCGTCGGCGCGTGCTCGACGCGGCCCGGGCGCAGGGCGCGGAGGTGGTGGACGCCCGTACGGACGTCACCGAGAAGGGACGGCGGCACGGCTGGCTGCGGCTGCGCCTCGGTTCGGACCGACTGCCCGCGCTCCTCGGGGAGGTGCGTCAGGTCGGGAAACTGTACGCGGAGAAGGTCGGCACCGCCGAACTGGTCTCGGAGTACGAAGACCTGGAGCAGCGCGTCGTGCGCCTCCGGGAGCACCAGGGGCGGCTGGACGCGCTCCTGAAAAGCCCCCGCCGCCTGCGCGGCAGCGACATCCTGTACGTCCAGGAGCGGCTCTTCCGGGCGGGCGTGGACGAGGGGATGCTCCGGCTGCGCCGAGCCGAGATCGAGCGGCGCACGCGCACCAGTACCGTGATCGTGACCCTGTTCGAGCCGCTGCCGACGCGCACGCTCGACCGTGCGCGCCTGGACCTAACGAACGCGTACGTATCGGCGCGGAACGGCGCGGGCCACCGGCTGAACCGGCTCCTGGCGCGCGGCGCGACGGCCCTGGCCTACGCCGCTGTCTTCGCGCCGCTCTGGCTGCCGCTGCTGGCGGTCGCCCTCCTGTTGCTGCGTCCCGCCTGGAAGCGACGCCACGCCCTGCGCGTCTCGCTCGCAACCGGCCTACGCGCGGCGCGCGAGCGGCTCCGCGAGCGCCTGGCCGCTCCTGCTCTGCCCCCGGCGACTTCCGCGGCCTCCCCGAAGGACTCATCGGGGGCGGCGGGACCCGTGTGACAAAAAGCAGGACATGGGTGGAACTCCGGCGAAGGAAAGGTGTTAGCAAATTGGACGTGCGGACGGTAGCCTGGCAGGGTGTCAGCCCGTACCGCCTAACACCGGAGGAGGTTGAAAACATGAGTCTGGCCGCTGCCGTCACGTCGGCGAATTTCGATACGGAAGTGCTGCAGTCCGACGTACCGGTTCTCGTGGACTTCTGGGCCGCGTGGTGCGGCCCCTGCCGCCGTGTCGCCCCCGAGGTCGACGCGGTCGCCGAGCAGCTGGCGGGCAAGGTGAAGGTCGTCAAGGTCGATATCGACGCCGACCCGGACCTCGCCGCGAAGTACAACATCGTCAGCATCCCGGCGCTCTTCATCTTCAAGGGCGGCCGTCCGGTCGATCAGATCGTCGGACTCCAGCCGCGCCAGGTGATCGCCGAGAAGCTCTCGGCGCACGTGTAGTTTCCGGGAGCATTCCCGAATAAGGGGCGCGGCGCGCACTACGCGCCGCGCCCCCGCTTTTTAGAGGAGTCAGGTTTCATGGCAGATCAGGTGACGAAGGCACAGTGGGACGCCGAGGTGATCAAGGCGACGGTCCCCGTGCTCGTGGACTTCGGCGCGACGTGGTGTCCCCCGTGCCGCGCCATTGCCCCCGAGATCGAGGCTGTCTCGCAGATGGTGGCGGGCAAGGCGAAAGTGGTGACGGTGGACGTCGACAGCGACCCGGACCTCGCGGCGCGCTACGGCGTACGGGGGATTCCGGCGCTGCTCGTCTTCAAGAACGGGCAGGTCGTGGAGCAGACCGCGGGCTACCTGCGCCGCACGGACCTGGCGGACCTGCTCCTGTCGCACGTTTAGGGTTTTCGCGCCTGCGGTTACACCGCCGCCGGGGCCTCCGGCACGTTCGCAGCCCGGACGGTGAACGTGACCCCGAACGCCTCTTCGAGGACGGCCTTCTCGTTGCCGACGTACCAGACTTCGAGGCGCGGGTCGGCGTCCGAGTGCAGCGTCAGGGTCGCCGCGCGCGCCCCCGCGTCGTAATCGAGGGTCACGTCGCGCACCAGACCGAGGTGGGAGCGGTCCAGTCCCTCCGCCAGGCGCAGGAGGGCGGACGCCTGGCGGACGAACTGCTGCGCGCGCGCCGGAAGCTCCTGGAAGTGGGCGTGGCGCTTCTTCGGGGGCGACTTGCGGTGGAAGTAGGCAAGGTTCGCGACGACTTCGATCTCCTCGTCCGTGAAGCCAGCCATTTCGGCGTTCCGGATGAGGTAGTACGAGTGGCGGTGGTGCCCGCTGTGCGAGACGAATACCCCGATGTCGTGCAGCAGGGACGCGTACTCCAGAAGTTCGCGGTCGTGCGCGCCGAAGTCGTGCAGCCCCTGCTTCCCTGCCTGGTCGAAGAGTCGCAAAGTGAGGTGCGCGACGTGGCGCGCGTGGCGCTTCTCGTCGGCGTTGATGCGGGCGAGCCGATCTACCGAGCGGCGGCGCACCCCTGCCTCATGGGGGAGGCGGGTCCGGCTGATGTGACCGGACGCCTTCAGGCGGCGGATGAGCGCGTCCACCAGCACGCCCTCGCGCAGCGACCGGTCCGAGATGAGAAATCCGTCTATCTTCAGGTCGTCGGCCAGCGTATGCAGGACGGCGGCCCCGGAGACGATGATGTCCGCGCGCTCCGGGTTCAGACCCGGGACGCGCCGCCGCTCCTCCAGCGTCAGGCCGCAGAGCATCGCCGCCACCTCCCGCAGCTCCTCCGCCTTGAGCGTGTAGTTGCTGAAGGTGGCCGGGTCCTGGCCCGCCCGCCGCGCCGCCACCGCCGCCAGGTTCATCGCCGTGCCGGAGGAGGCCACCGCGACGTCGAACCCGGCGTGCTCGATCTTCCGGTAGGCGTGCGTGGCGACGCCGCGCGCGTACTGGCGCATCGTCTCGTAGAGGGCGTGGGGGACGGCCCCGTCCATCCCCGTCAGGAAGCGGTTGCCGAGCCGGATCGCGCCGAGCTTGAGGCTTTCCAGCACGTAATGCTGCTGCTGCGTGCCGACGATCAGCTCGGTGGAGCCGCCGCCGATATCGATGAACAGGCCCCGGCGCTTGCCGAGCTCCAGGCCCGAGATCACGCCGAGGTAGATCAGGCGCGCTTCCTCGACGCCGGAGACGACCTGCACTTCGACGCCCGCCCAGTCACGCGCCCGCTCGATGAACTCGTCGCGGTTCTGTGCCTCGCGCATCGCCGCCGTCGCGATCGCGACGATCTCGCTCGCGCCGCGCCCGCGCGCGATCTCGGCGAACTTGGAGAGCACGAGCACGCCGCGCGCGATGGCCTCGTCCGAGAGCCGGTTTTCGGCGAACTCGCCCTGGCCAAGCCGTACCGTCTCCTTGTGCTGCGAGACGAGGCTCCAGGTGCCGACGGCGGGGTCGAGCCGCACCAGCGACATGCGCACGGAGTTCGTGCCGATGTCGAGAGCGGCCAGCAGGTTGCCGTCGCTTTCGACGGCGTCGGGGTACGTTGCGCCGGAGGGCGGGGTTGCGGGGGGGGTGGTACTGGACACAGTCCATTATAACCATTTCGCCCCGGTCCGTATAGCGTGCGTCGGTGCGCTATACTCCGATTACGTTCCTAACGCCTCCGACTTACGGAAATCCGCTTGCCCGCCGTCGCCCTCACGCTGATCCTCTTCGCCCTCACGCTCGCCGGGGTGCTGACCCGCCCGCGCGGGCTGTCCGAGGCATGGTTCGCCGCGCTCGGCGGCGGGCTGATGCTCCTGACGCGGCGCGTCTCGCTCGCGGAGGCGTGGCAGGTGACGCGCGAGAGCGGCGACGTGCTGCTCTTCCTCCTGTTCCTGATGGCGCTCTCGGCGCTCGTGGACACGTCCGGCTTCTTCGACTGGGCGGCGACCCTCGCGGCGCGGGCCTCGAAGGGCGACGCCCGTCGTCTGCTCACCCTGGTCTTCCTGCTCGGGGCGGGCATCACCACGCTTCTCTCGCTGGACACGACCGCCCTGCTGCTCACCCCGCTCGTCTGGGCGGTAGCCTCCCGCGCCGGGCTGCCGCTGCGCCCCTACCTCTTCGCCTGCGCCTTCGTCGCCAACATCGCCTCCTCCGCGCTGCCCGTGGCGAACCTGACCAACCTGCTCGCCTTCGAGAAGATAGGCGACTCCACGCTGCGCTACGCGCTCGTGATGACGCCGGCCACGGTCGGCGCGTCGCTGGTAACGCTGGCGATCCTGCGCCGGGTCTACCGGCGCGAGCTGCCCGCGCGGTTCGACGCTTCGGTGTTTCCCGACCCGCTCGACGCCGTGCCGCACCTGCCGTACTTCCGGGTCACGCTGGTCGTCCTCGCGCTCACGCTGGTCGGCTACTTCGCCGTGCCGGGCCTGCTGGGGTGGCCGCTCTGGACCGTGGCGGCGCTGGGCGCGTCGCTGCTGCTGCTGGCGGGCAAGCGCCTCGGGCGCGTGCGGGCGCGGACCGTCGCGCTGCGCGGGGTCGCGTGGTCCGTCTTCCCGTTCGTGCTCGGCATGTTCGTCGTCATCCGGGGCGTGGAGAACATCGGGCTGGCGAACTGGCTGGGCGGCGTTCTGCAATCGGTCGGCGGCGAATCCCTGCCGGGCCGCATCCTCGCGGCGGCGTTCGGCTCCGCCGTCGGCGCGAACCTTATCAACAACATTCCCATGTGCCTGCTCGCCCTCACCGCGCTCGGCGACCAGGGGGGGACGGCCCCGCTCTACGCCGCCGTACTCGGCGTGAACCTCGGGCCGAACGTCACCGTGGTCGGCTCGCTCGCGACCATGCTCTGGCGGGCGACGCTCGCCCAGCGCGGCGTCGAGGTCACCCCCGGCGAACTGGCGAAGGCGGGCCTTATGGTCACCGTCCCCGCGCTTCTCGCCGCCTGCCTCCTGCTCTGGGCGACCCTCGCCCTGCTTTCCGCGTAGGAAAAGCGCGCGGTGCCTATTTCAGGGAGCGGGCGAGCCAGAAAGCGAGAAAAAGCGCCGCGCCCACGGTGACGACGCTGCCGAGCGAGCCGGGCAGCAGGGCGGGCGTCTGCAGGACGATCAGGCCGAGGATGAAGGCGGACGGGTAGAGCGCCGCCCCGAGGGTCCCCACCCAGGCGCTGAGGCGCGGCGGGACGTCGAGGACCGCCAGCAGCGCCGCCATCGCGAGCAGGAGCACGGCGGGCGCAGCGGGCGCGGCCGCCAGGGCGTTCCCGGGAGAGATGGTCCCGCCGCTCCGGGCGGAATCCGCCAGCGAGAACGCGGCCAGCAGGCCGCCGAGCAGCGCTGCGATCGGGAACAGGGGCGCGCGGGGCAGGCGAAACTCCTCGCGGCGCGTCGCCGAATCCCAGAGCGGCAGGGTAAATGACCCGCCGACCAGGAGCAAAGTCAGCAGAAACAGCCAGTCGGCGTCGGCGGCACGCACCGATGGGAGCAGGCGCGCCGCGCCGCCCGTGGCGATCGCGGAAGCCAGCAGCGTCGCCAGGACCGTGCCGCGCCAGGTCATGCCGGTCGCCCGCTTCGCTGCCGCGCTCACCACCGCCCCGCCGAACAGTGCGGCGAGTGGCGCACACTGAATCGGAGTCGGCAGCCGGTTCCCCGTCAGAACGTCCGGCGCGGGCGCGTGGGGCGAGAGTGCCGCGGCCAGCAGGCACAACGGGAGGGCCATCAGGGCGACGGTAACGGCGGGGCGCGAGCGGGACACGGGCGATCTCCTTTCCTCTCCTCGCCCCTACGATACGCCACCCCGCCTCCCCTCCGGGCGGGCCGAAAGTCCCGTTTACCGCCGCCTCCGGTCCCATTTCCCGGCGAGTCTTCCGCGACAGAGTGTCGTGGTACGATTCAGATAGGTTGACTGGTCTCTCTTGTCCGAGGAAGAATAGTCTATGCCCCAGACGCTGCCACTGCCCTACGAACCAACGCCGAACCGGAAACGCTGGACGCGGCGCGAGTGCCGGTTCCTGACGGAGAACGGTCTACTGACCGGACGCTACGAACTGATCGACGGGGAAATCATTAGCCAGATGGGACAGAATCCGCCCCACGCCTACGTCGTCGTGCGTCTTACGGCATACCTCATCGGCGTGTTCGGGGCCGACTTCGTCCGGATGCAGCTTCCCATTGACGTGGCCGAATCGGATAACGAGACCAACGAACCGGAACCGGACGGCGCGGTACTGTCGCGGCCCGCGTCAGCTTACCTGAGCGGCAATCCTGGACCGGCCGACCTGCGTCTCGTCGTGGAAGTCAGCGACTCGACACGAGGATTCGACCTGCGTACGAAGGCTGCACTCTACGCCCGTGCGGGCATCGCGGAGTACTGGGTGATCGACCTGGTCGACCGGCGCGTCATCGTCCACCGCTCGCCCGCCGCGGACAGCGGCTACTCCGAGCGCGTCGCCTACGCCGCCGACGAACCCCTTGCCCCGCTCGCCGCCCCGGAGTCACCCGTCCCCGTTGCGAGCCTGCTCCCGCCCGTCGCCGCCGAGTGAGCCGCCGGGGCGGCGTTTGACGCTCCCCTGCCGCCGTGCTACACTCGAATTCGACATGGACCACGCCTCTCAGGAATCCCTCGACGCCCAGGTGGCGCGCCTCAGGCGCGGGACGCAGCAGATCGTCCCCGAGAGCGGGCTGCGCGCCAAGCTGGAGAAGTCCGCGAAGACCGGCAAGCCGCTGCGCGTCAAGCTCGGCCTCGACCCGACCGCGCCCGACATCCACCTCGGCTTCGCCGTGGTCCTGCGCAAGCTGCGCCAGTTCCAGGACCTCGGCCACACGGTCGTCATCATCATCGGCGACTACACCGCGCTCATCGGCGACCCGTCCGGGCGCTCCGCGACCCGCCCCATGCTCTCCGAAGCGGAGATCAAGGCGAACGGCGCGACCTACGTCGAGCAGCTTTCGAAGATCCTGGACCCGGAGCGCACCGAAGTGCGCTTCAACAGCGAGTGGCTGGGCAAACTCGGCTTCGCGGACGTGGTACAGCTCGCGGCGAAGATGACCGTGGCGCAGGTGCTCGCCCGGGAGGACTTCCGCAACCGCTACGACACGAACCAGCCGATCAGCCTGCACGAACTGCTCTACCCGCTGGCGCAGGCGTACGACTCGGTCGCCATCGAGGCGGACGTCGAGATGGGCGGGCAGGACCAGACGTTCAACATCCTTGCCGGGCGCGACCTCCAGGAGGTCGTGGGGCAGGACCCGCAGATCGGGCTGTTCATGCCGCTGCTCGTCGGCATCGACGGGCAAAAGAAGATGAGCAAGTCGCTCGGCAACTACGTCGGCATCAGCGAGCCGCCGCTGACCCAGTACAGCAAGCTGATGAGCCTGGCCGACGCCCAGATGCGCGACTACTTCCTGCTCTGCACGGACATCCCAGAGCCCGAGTTCGACGAACTGCTGAACACGGTGCGGAACCCCATGGAGGCCAAGCACCGGCTCGCGCGCGAAGTCGCCGCGATCTACCACGGCGCGGAGGCGGCGGACGCGGCCGGGGCCGAGTGGCGGCGCATCCACTCCGAGAAGCAGGTCCCGACCGAGATGCCGGACCTGTCCGTGCCCGCCGAGGAGGTCGCGGACGGGCAGGCGTCGCTGCTGAGCCTCGTGCTGCTGGCGAAGTTCGCGCCATCGAAGAGCGAGGCGCGCCGCCTGATCGAGCAGGGGGGCGTCACTTACGACGGCGCGCAGATCAAGGAGATACAGGCCCGCGTCCCGGTGACTGCGGACGGCGCGGTGCTGAAGGTCGGCAAGAAGAACTACGCCCGGGTACGTACCGGCGAATAGCGGGTACCTTGCTAACAGGCGGCAGGGGCGACGGTCCATGTGCGGGCCGTCGCCCCTGCGCGTTCTTGAGGTACCTGTCTTATGAAAACCGAACACTGGCGCATCGAGCGGGACCCGGGGGCGGACGGTGTTCCCCTCGTCGCGGCGGCGATCCACGACGGGCACGACGTACGCGCGGACGTGGCCGACCACCTGGCGCTGGCCGACGACGCGCGGCTGCGCGAGGAGGACCCGTTCACCGCGCTGTGGACCCGGGTCGCTCCGACCCGCGTCGTCGGATACCGCTCGCGCTTCGAGCTCGACCTGAACCGGCCCCGGGAGAAGGCGGTCTATCGCACCCCCGAGGACGCCTGGGGGCTGACCGTCTGGAAGGAGTCCCCGCTGCCGCAGGCCCTGGTGGAGGCGTCGCTGCGCGACTACGACGCCTTCTACGCCGACGTGCGCACCCTCTTCGAGGAGATGGCGGAGCGGCACGGGCTGTTCGTCGTCTACGACCTGCACACCTACAACCACCGGCGCGACGGACCGGACGCCGCGCCCGCGGACCCCGAGGCGAACCCCCAGGTGAACGTCGGCACCGGCACGATGGGGGACCGCGCCCGCTGGGCGGCCGTTATCGACCGGTTCATGGGCGACCTGCGCGCCTTCCCCTTTCCCGGCGGGCGACTCGACGTACGCGAGAACGTGAAATTCCAGGGGGGAAACTTCGCGCGCTGGACGCACGAAAACTTCCCCGAATCCGCCTGTGTACTGTCCGTCGAGTTCAAGAAGTTCTTCATGGATGAGTGGACGGGCGAACCGGACCGCACCTCCGTGGACGCCGTCGGCGCGGCGCTCGCCGCGACCGTGCCGGGCGTCCTGGAGGCGCTGCGAGAGGGCGGATGAGGGCCGCGGGCAGAGCGAGCGACGACGGAAGCGCGTTGCTCTCCGATACCTTCCCCAACGAAGTCTGCGTCCGACTGAAGCGGGGCAGTCGGCTGCGCCGAACACTGCCGGGGAAGGGCCGACTGCACGTCGACCGTCCGCTGCCCTTCCTGTGCGTCTTCCGCAACCCTCCGGACGAAGCGCGGGGCGGCGACGCGGCGGCGGTGCGGATGCTCGTGCGGGGCGAGGGTTCTTACCTGGTCGCGCCGGGCGACGCGGCGTCGCAGGCGGGCGTCGCCCGCCTGATCGAGGCCATCGTAGGAGTTCAGGCGGACACCTTCGGCGCGTTCCTCCTGCTGGAGGCGTGGCCGGCTCCCGACGGGGCGTCCGACGCCTTCCGCATCGTTACCCCCCGGTACGAGAAGGAGCCGAGCACGCTCGGCGTCCTGCGCGACGCCCTGGGCGCGCTGACGCTGCCCGGACTTGCGGGCGAGAAGGCCGGCGTCGAGGTCATGCCGGGCGCGGTCTGCGCGCCGCCGGGGATGCCGCCGCTCCTGACCACCGAGCAGGCGAAGCAGCACGGCTGCCTCCTGCTGGGCCTGGAGGTGCCTTCGCGCCTCTACCGGGATGAAGACGGCGCGCTCCTGCCGCTTGTCTACCAGCGGTTCCGCGCCGAGTTCGGCGCTGCGCTGCGCCGCGCCCTGTTCGACTTCACACAGGTGCAGACGAACCACCGCCCGGCCCACTACCAGGCGCTCGGGCGGCGTGCGGTCGTGCGCGCGGTATGGGAGGCGGACCGGGAACTCGCCGACATAGACGCGCAGTGCGACCTGCTCCTGAGCGTGACGCCGGTGAACACGGAGGCCGCCTGGCAGGAGTTCGCCTCGTCGGGGTGGCAGCGGACGCCCGCCTTCCACTACCGCCTGCTCCCGCTGGACCCGGACACGCTCAAGCGGCGGCTGTTCGCGCTGCGCCTGGAGGAGATCGAGGACGCCGCGCTCGCGCGCCTCTTTCGCGACAAGCGGCGCGAGCTGGACCGGCAGATCACGCTGCTTGAAGACCGCGACACGCCCGCCTTCCTCGGGGGCAGTCTCGCCCTCTTCGGCGGCGTCTCCGGCGCGCTCCTGTCCGAGGCGGAGCGGATGCTGGCCGCGCTCCGCCCGGCGGGGCCGCGCGCGCCGACCCCCGCCGGCGACGGCACGTTTCTGGACGCGTCCGCCTTCGCGGAGCGTGCCCGCGCGGAGATCGCGTTCTACCGCGGTCGCTGGCCCGCGCTGGCCACCGAGGCGCGGCTGCGCAATGACGTCCCCGGGGTTATGGTCGCGGCGGGAGACCTTCTGATCGGTAACCGGGTCCGAATCGACGCGCGCCGCGTGGAGGCGCTGCTTCATCACGAGGTCGGGACCCACGTGCTGACCTTCGTGAACGGCGCGGCGCAGCCGCTGAAACTGCTGGCGCGCGGCCTGCCGGGCTACGAGGAGCTCCAGGAGGGGCTGGCGGTCCTCTCGGAGTACCTCGCGGGCGGGCTGACCGCCTCGCGCCTGCGCCTGCTGGCGGCGCGGGTCGTGGCGGTTCGCATGCTGACCGATGGGGCGGACTTCGTTGAGGTGTTCCGCGCGCTGCGCGAGGGCCATGGATTCCGTCCCCGGGGGGCGTTCAACATCGCGATGCGGGTGTTCCGGGGCGGCGGGTTCACCAAGGACGCCGTGTACCTGCGCGGGCTGCGCTTCGTGCTGGGCTACCTG
>DATLHN010000370.1:0-5368 GCA_035539875.1 Armatimonadaceae bacterium | reverse complement strand
GCGTCCACCAGGTAGCGGGCCAGGTCCCGGTAGCGCGCCTCGCCGGTCTCCCGGTACAACTCGACCAGCGCCATCTCGATCTCCGGGTGCCCGCAGGTCCCCGCGCGCTTCCCCTCGCCGGGGCCGAACGTCGCGTCCAGGTGGTCGGCCAATCGCCGCGCCACGCCGAGCAGGGCATCTGAGCCGGTCGCCCGGTGGTGCGCCACCGCCGCCTGCATAAAATGGCCCGCGCAGTACATCTCGTGCCAGTCGCGCAGGTTTTCGTAGCGCTCGTTCTCGCGGCCCCGCGTGAACGCCGTGTTCAGGTAGCCGTCCGGCTGCTGCGCCCCGGCGATCAGGCCCGCCAGTTCCTCGACCATCGCCGCCAGCGCCGGGTCGGCGTCCGTCCCCAGCGACGAGGCCGCCGCCTCCAGCCACTTGTAGGCGTCGGAGTCCATGAACACCGGACCGCGGAAGTCGCACTCCTTCGTCCCGGCGGCCCGCCGGAAGTTGTCGAGCGTGCCCGTCTTCTCCAAATGGCCGAACTGCGAGGCGAGCGTCGCTTCGCGGTTGCGGCGTCGGCGCGGCTCCAGGAACGCGTCGTCCAGGCGGACGGCGTCCAGCGGTACGGGACGGAGGCGGGCGCGGGGGCTGCTCGACGTATCGACGACGTATCGGGGCATGGCGGAAGTCCTCGCTGGCGGGGATGCGAACGCGCCGCGTTCGGTTGCCCTTTATGATGGCACTCTCTTGCGCGGAAGGCAAGACGGACGGAAAATCCTGGAAAGCCTGGTAGCGGGGAGCCACTCTTTTCACAAATCTGGATATAATGGCCGCATGACACCCATGCGCGGCGGTGCGCCTCGCTGCTCCTTCGGTATCGGAAGCCTCCTCACCCTGCTGGCCGTCACCGTGGTGGGCGTCGCCGCGCTGGCACAGTCCCCGAAGCCGAAAACCGTCCCGGTGAGCAGTCGGGCCGCCGCGCTCTTCGAGAGCAAGGTCCGCCCCCTCCTCCTGGAGAAGTGCGCCGTCTGCCACACCGGCGACAACGCCTCCGCCGGGTTCCGAATAGACGGCCCCCTGTCGCCGGAAGCGGCTGCCAGCCTGCTCGCCGCCGTGCGTTACACCGGCAACGTCAAGATGCCCCCCTCCGGGAAACTGCCCGCCCACGAGGTCGCCGCCCTCGAAGGGTGGGTGAAGGCGGGCGCGCCCTGGCCCGCCCACAGCGTGAAGACGGCAACTCCCGCAGTCGGGAAGCACTGGGCGTTCGTCCCGCCGAAGCGCGCGCTGGAGCCGCCCGTCGACGTCGGCGGGATCGACAGTTTCGTGACCGCGCGCCTCCAGAAGAGTGGCCTGGCCCTCGCCCCGCCCGCGGACCGGCGCACGCTGCTGCGGCGCGTCTCCTACGACCTGACCGGTTTACCGCCGATGCCGGAGGAGGTGCGCGACTTCCTCGCCGACGCCCGCCCCGACGCCTACGAGCGGCACGTGGACCGGCTGCTCGCCTCGCCCGCCTTCGGCGAGCGGTGGGGGCGGCACTGGCTGGACGTCGCCCGGTACGCCGACTCCAACGGCCTGGACGAGAACCTGGCCTTCGGCCACGCCTGGCGCTACCGCGACTGGGTGACCGACGCCCTCAACCGTGACCTGCCCTACGACGAGTTCCTGCGCCAGCAGATCGCGGGCGACCTGATGCCCACGGACGACGAGGCCGAGCGCAACCGCCGCCTCGTCGCCACCGGCTTCCTCACCCTCGGCCCCAAGGTCCTGGCCGAGCAGGACAAGCCCAAGCTCGTCATGGACGTCATCGACGAACAGATCGACGTGGTCAGCAAGGCGACGATGGGGCTGACCATCTCCTGCGCCCGCTGCCACGACCACAAGTTCGACCCGATCACCACGAAGGACTACTACGCCCTCGCGGGCGTCTTCAAGTCCACGAAGACGATGGGCAACCTCGCCTTCGTCTCCCGCTGGAACGAGCGCCCGTTGCCGAGCGCCGCCCTCGCCGTAGCCCAGAAGGCAGCGGACGCAAAAGCCGCCGATGCGCAGAAGGAAGTAGACGCCGCCCGCGCCCGCGCCCGGACCCATCTGGAGGCGCGCGTCGCCGCCGACAGGCCGCGCTACGAGCGCGCCGCGAAGGCCGCGCTGAACGTCGAAGCGGAAACTTTCGCCCGTGGGACCGCGATCCGGGACTCCGACACCTACGGCAAGGGGATCGGCGTCGCCCGCACCGGGGGCGTCACGCCGACCACCGCCGAATGGGACCTCGACGTCCCGTCGTCGGGCCGCTGGGAGATCGCCCTGCGCTACGCTTCGAACGAGGCGCGCCCGGTCGCCGTGCTCGTCAACGGCAAGGCCCTGCGCGGGGACGCCGCGGGCCGCGACACCGGCTCGTTCAACCCGGACGGCCAGCAGTGGGAGACCGTAGGCGTGGCGGACCTCCCGGCGGGGCGGGCGACGCTGCGCGTCGAGCGGGCGGGCGCGTTCCCGCACATAGATAAAGTCCTGCTCTCGCCCGAGCCGGGCCTGATCCCGAACCTCGTCGCGGGCGGCGGGAAGATTCCCGAGAAGGCAAACCTGGACGCGTTCTTCGCCGACGCCGAGCGCGCCGAGATCGCGAAGGCGGAGGCGGCGCGCAAGGCCGTCGCCGACGCCCGCCCCCAGACCCCGGTGGCGATGGCGGTCGAGGACGACAGGCCGGAGAACGTCCGCGTTCACCTGCGCGGCAGCACCCAGAGCCTCGGCGACGTCGTCCCGCGCGGCTTCCCGGCGGTGCTCTGCGGCGGCGAGCGGCAGGAGGTGACCGAGGGCGCGGGCAGCGGGCGGCGCGAATTCGCCCTCTGGCTCACCCGCCCCGACCACCCGCTCACCGCGCGCGTCGCCGTCAACCGCGTCTGGCAGAACCTCTTCGGGCAGGGACTCGTGACGACCCCCGACAACTGGGGCCTGAAGGGCGACGCACCCTCGCACCCCGAACTGCTCGACTGGCTCGCCACCACTTTCGTAAACGAGGACGGCTGGAGCCAGAAGCGCCTGGTCCGGCGCGTCGTCCTGTCGCGCGCCTACCGGCAGGCCAGCCTGCGCGAAGACCCGAAAGCGGCGCGCCTCGACCCGGAGAACCGGCTGCTCTGGCGGCAGAACCGCCGCCGCCTCGAAGCGGAACCGCTGCGCGACAGCCTCTTCGCCGTCGCCGGGACGCTCGACCGCTCGCTCGGCGGCTCGCTTCTGACGACAAAGAACGGCGACTACGTCACCAACGACCAGTCGACCAACCAGGCTCAGTACGACGCCCCGCGCCGGGCGCTCTACCTGCCGATCATCCGCAACGCCGTCTACGACTTTTTCCAGGTGTTCGACTTCGGCGACCCGAGCCTGGTGAACGCCCGCCGCGGCAGCACCACGGTCGCGCCGCAGGCCCTCGTCCTGCTGAACAGCCCGCTGGTACGCCAGCAGGCGCAGACCTTCGCCGACGCCGT
Organism: Armatimonadaceae bacterium; assembly: GCA_035539875.1. Lineage (GTDB taxonomy): Bacteria > Armatimonadota > Armatimonadia > Armatimonadales > Armatimonadaceae > CALEKU01. The sequence continues at coordinate 1,910 of DATLHN010000370.1, read as the reverse complement.
GCGAAAGGGGGCGACCGGGGACGCCGCGCGCGTGCGCCTCGCCTACGAGCGCGCCCTCCAGCGCGCCCCGTTCCCCGCGGAGACCGAGGCCGCGCGGGCGTTCCTCCGGCGGGTAGACTCCCTCCTGGCTCCGCGCGAGGCCGACCCGGCCAGACGCGAGGCCACCGCTTGGGGCGCGTTCTGCCAGACGCTGCTCGCCTCGAACGAGTTCGTGTACGTGGAATAAGAGCAAGCACACCCATGACCACTTTCTGCAGGCGGGAGACGCGCGCCCTGACCCGGCGCGAGATGCTGGCGCAGTCCGGCGTCGGATTCGGCTGGCTGGCGCTCGCCACGCTGCTCGGCGAGGAGGCCGCGCGGGCGGCGGAGGCGGCCAACCCGCTCGCGCCGAAGAAGCCGCACTTCGCGCCCCGGGCGAAGCGCGTCATTTTCCTCTTCATGCACGGCGGCCCGAGCCAGGTGGACACCTTCGACCCCAAGCCCCTGCTCACCCGGGAGAACGGCAAGCCCTACTCCGGCCCCCGCCCGCGCGTCGTCTTCGCCCAGACCGGGAACCTGCTCAAGTCGCCCTGGGAGTTCCGCAAATACGGCCAGAGCGGCATCGAGGTCAGCGACCTCTTCCCCGAAGTGGGCAAGCGGGTGGACGACCTGTGCATCCTGCGCTCCCTGCACGCCGACAACACCGCGCACGGCGGCGCGCTGCTCCAGCTACACACCGGCTCCGACACCTTCGTCCGCCCCTCCATGGGCTCCTGGGTCACCTACGGCCTCGGCACCGAGAACCAGAACCTGCCCGGCTTCGTCACCATCTGCCCGACGCTCGGCCACGGCGGCGTCCAGAACTGGTCCAGCGCCTTCCTCCCGGCATACGCGCAGGGGACGCCGATCGGGAACGCGGCGATCAAGGCGCGTGACGCCAAACTCGCCCACCTGCAAAGCGACCTGCCCGCCGAGATACAGCGCGCGCAGCTCGACCTGCTGGCGACCATGGACCGCGAGCAGCAGCTCCACTGGGGCGTGGACCCGCAACTGGAGTCGCGCATCTCCAGCTTCGAGCTGGCGTTCCGCATGCAGCGCGAGGCCCCGACCCTGATGGACATCGACGCCGAGAGCAAGGCGACGAAGGACCTGTACGGCATCGGGACCGAGCCTACCGACGACTTCGGACGCCAGTGCCTGCTCGCGCGCCGCTTCTGCGAGGCGGGCGTCCGCTTCGTCCAGGTCACCCACAGCTACAAGTGGGACCAGCACGGCAACCTCAAGAACGACCACGAGAAGAACGCCCGGGAGGTGGACAAACCGATCGCGGGCCTGCTGACCGACCTCAAGGCGCGCGGCCTGCTGGAAGACACTCTCGTCCTCTGGGGCGGGGAGTTCGGGCGCACGCCCACGGCGCAGGGCGGCGACGGGCGCGACCACAACCCCCATGGCTTCACCATGTGGATGGCGGGCGCGGGCGTGAAGAAGGGCTACGTCTACGGCGCGACCGACGACTTCGGCTGGTTCGCGCAGGAGGACAAGATGCACGTCCACGACCTGCACGCGACCCTGCTGCACCTGCTCGGCATCGACCACACCCGCCTGACCTACCGCTACGCGGGCCGCGACTTCCGCCTCACCGACGTCCACGGAGTCGTCGCGAAGAAGATCCTCAGCTAACGTCCGGAGCGCCACGTGTTCAGGACTCTGGAGGAAGGGCGCGTGACCGTGTCGAACAGGCGGCGAAAGGAATCCGGTAGGGGAGAACCATGCCAACCAAACGTGCCGTCGCCGCCGCGCTGCTGTCCGCGCTCCTCGGGGCCGGTATGTCCTCCGCCGCTGACGCCGCCTACCCGGCGGCACCGCAGCAGGGGCAGCGGCGGGAAGTCAGGTGGAACAACCCGGACGGCCCGGCCATCCCGGGCGTCGAG
>DATLHN010000369.1:0-3490 GCA_035539875.1 Armatimonadaceae bacterium | reverse complement strand
CGTTCCGGGTTCGTCACCAGTGCGCTCAACACCTCGGCCAGCGCCGCCGGGTCGTTGGGAGGCGTCAGGATACCGCCGTCGTCGCCGACGACCTCGCGGGCGGGGCCGAGGTCGGTGGTGACGACCGGGATGCCCGCCGTCATCGCCTCGATGAAGCTCATTCCCAGGCCCTCGGGCGAGGTGTTCGCCTGGCAGTAGATGTCCGCCGCAGCCATGCACCGGGGGACGTCCGAGCGCAGCCCCGCGAAGCGTACCCGATCCGCGATCCCCTGCTCGACCGCCAGGTCCTTCAGCGACTGCAGGTACGCGTGGTCCGGCTCCCGCTGCGCGCCGCCGACCAGCCAGTGGACCCAGCCCGGCGTCTCGCGCATCGCCCCGAGGGCGCGCAGCAGGTCGTGGTGCCCCTTCCAGCCGTCGAGGCGCGTCGCCTGTATGATCACCACCGCCTCGTCCGGCGTGTCCAGTTCCCGCCGCAGCGCCGCGCGCTCTTCCGCCGTGATGGCGAACCGCTCCGCCGGGAACGGCAGCGGGTTGTATACGGCGACCGCCGGGACGTCCGGATACAGGTCGTCCCGCACCGACTGCGCCGTGTGCTCGCTCACCCCGATGACCAGGTCCGGCTTCGGGATGCGCCGGATCAGCTTGTCGAACACGTCCGTGGCGTCCGGGTCGACCGGATTGTGGATGTAGTACACCACCGGCACGCCCTGTTTCTTCGCCACCGACCCGAACAGGTACAGCGGCTTGGCCATGTGACAGAGGACGGCGTCGGGCCGCGCCTCTCTCAGATGTCGGGCGAACGCCTGCCGGGCCTGCCAGACGGTCCACGGGCGGCTGATGCGGGCGGCCCCGAGGTTCGTCACGGGGACGCCCGCCGCGCGCAGCTCCTCCGAAAGGCGGAACTCGAAGCAGACGCCGTACGACGGCTCCATTTCCGGGCAGCAGTCGCGCTCGCGCGCGAACGTCGTCAGAACCGTTTCGACCCCCCCGAACAGGGTCCCGGCGTGCAGGTGCAGGACTTTCACAGAGACAGCATAGCCGTTAGACGGGCAGTGTGTCCAGCGATACCCAGCGGCGATCCTCCCAGGCCTTGATGCCCGCCTCGGCGAGCTGCACGCCCTTCGCCCCTTCCCGGAGGTCGTACGCCCACGGCTCGTCCAGAACCACGTGCCGCAGGAACATCTCCCATTGCGTCTTGAAGCCGTTGTCCATGACCTGGTTCGTGGGCACGGTCATCCAGTTGTCGAAGAACTGGATCGGCTGGTCTACGTCCGGGTTCCAGACCGGACGCGGGGTCGCGCCGTAGGGCTGGATGACGCAGCCGCGCAGGCCCGCCACCGCGCTGCCCTTCGTGCCATCCACCTGGAGCGTCAGCAGGTCGTCGCGGCGCACGCGAACGGTCCACGAGGAGTTGAAGTGCGCGATGACGCCGCCCTCCAATTCGAACGTCGCGTACGCCGAGTCGTCGGCGGTGCAGGCGTAGGGCTTGCCGCTCTCGTCGATGCGCTCCTTGACGTGGGTCGCGCCGAGGCACGAGACCGCCTTGACCTCGCCGAACAGGTTGTCGAGGACGTAGCGCCAGTGGCAGAGCATGTCGATGATGATGCCGCCGCCGTCCTCCTTGCGGTAGTTCCACGACGGGCGCTGCACGGGAATCGCGTCGTGCCCGGTGAAGACCCAGTAGCCGAACTCGCCGCGGACGCTCAGTATCTCGCCGAAGAAGCCGCTGTCGATCAGGTTCTTGAGCTTCAAGAGGCCCGGCAGGAAGAGCTTGTCCTGCACGACGCCCTGCTTGACACCCTTCTCCTTCGCCAGGGTGTACAGTTCGTACGCCTCCTCGGTGGTCGTGCCGCTCGGCTTCTCGCAGTAGATGTGCTTGCCCGCCTCGATGGCTTTCCGGACCGCCGGGGCGCGAAGCTGCGTGAGCTGGGCGTCGAAGTAGACCTGGTTCGCCGGGTCCGCGAGCGCGCCGTCGAGGTCCGTGGTGTAGGCCGCGCCGATGCCGCTCTGCTCGGAGAGCTTCGCCAGCTTCGCCTCGTTCCGGCCCACCAGCACGGGCACGGGCAGGATGACCTCGCCGTCGCTGACCTTGACGCCGCCCTCCTTGACGATGGCCGCGATGGAGCGCATCAGGTGCTGGTTCGTCCCCATGCGCCCCGTCACGCCGTTCATGATGACACCGATCTTATGCGTTTTCATCCGTACTCCTTGACTGCTCAAGAAAGGCTCTAATTCCCGCTACAAACTCTTGCCCAAGATTCTCAGCACCAGCATTAGCTTTTACAACTGCCCCAGCATCTTCAATAGTAAAGTGTTCGTTCGCTTTCTTTGGGTCCCATCCTTGCCGTCGGGCGTATTCGATAACCTCACGAACAATCCGAGGAGTGACGGCAACATCCTGTGCCTCTGCCCATAAGAATCTGTAGCTATCTCCATGAAAGGCCGCAAAAAGCAATGATTTCGAATGCTCAGAATGCGAAACGGTCAGACGAAATATGACCTTTTGCGGAAAGTCATGTGGACTACCCAGATAGCTACCACTAACACTCCAGAAAAATTGCTCATCTCCAATCTGGATAGTCCTACGCCCTTTTTTTGGGAATGACATGATTGTGCCCCTTTGCTTACTTCCTGCTCCTCGGTTTCTCGCTTAGTCGGCCACTGCGAAACGTAGCGCCGCCTCGTCCGCGCTCCGGCGCAGGGCGTCGTCAAAGGGCATCGTTTCGGGCGTCGGCGCCTCGCGTGCCTGCTCCAACACGACCGGGCCGTCGAAGCCGACCGCGCGCAACGTGTCCGCTATCCACCCGTAGTCGATGTCGCCCGACGCCGTAAACGTCTCCGACCAGATGCCGCCGACGGACTGCCGCAGGTGCAGCGCCGGACCCGGTCGGCGTACATGCCGACAACATCCTCCAGCGCGACGTGGCTGTTGCCCGCGCCCCGGTAGACCCAGTGGGCGTCCAGGCACAGGGCAACGATCTCCGGGTCGGTCGCCCGCAGCGTGTGGTGGAACTCCCGCGCCGCCTGCCGCATCTCCATGTGGTGCGTGTGGTACGCCAGCGTCACGCCGACACCACGCAGGCGTTCGCCGAGGGTGTCCATCGCCGCCGCCTGCGTCCGTAGCTGCGCGTCGTCCTTGTCCGCGTCCGCCGCGCGCCAAGAGATCGGCTCCGGGTTCACCACGAGCACGCTCAGACCGAGCGGCAGCACCCACTCTACGCTCCGCAGGAGGTCGTCCGCCGTCCCCCGCCACCCGTCCGCCTCGTGCAGCCGGGCGTTGGCGTAGGACGAGACGCACCGCAGCCCGGTCGCCGCCGCGGCCTCGCCCAATTCCCGGGCCTGCTCCTCGGTCTCCGGCAGGAATCCCTCCCAGAGCACGATGCCGGGGCACGCCACCGTACGGGCCATCGCCTCGGGTTCGGAAAACGGCTTCCCGCTCCGGCCGTAGTGCTGCATCCAGGGGTACGCCCCCGCGCCGAGCATGGTAGCT
>DATLHN010000368.1:0-3939 GCA_035539875.1 Armatimonadaceae bacterium | reverse complement strand
GTACGTCACCGAGGCCCCCCTCTGGAAGATCAGCTACCGGCTGGTGATGGAGGAGGGCAAGCCGTACCTCCAGGGGTGGGCGTTGGTGGAGAACACCAGCGACGACGACTGGTAGGATGTCCGCCTCTCGCTGGTGTCAGGTCGCCCGGTCTCGTTCATCCAGGACCTGTACCAGCCGCTCTACCTGCCGCGCCCGGTCGTCCCGCCGGACGTCATCGCCTCGCCCTACCCGCAGCTCGCCGAGGGCGCTGTCGAGGAGGCGAACAAGCCCGCGGGCGCCCTGACGAGTGACCCATTCAGTCCAGCCCGTGGTCCTCTTACGCCTGCCGCGCCCGCCCCGTCGCTCAAGGCCGGGATGGCAGGCGGCGGCGCGGGCGGGCGCGGCGGCGCTCTACTGGAGGCGGAGAGCGCCGGGGAGCGCGTACGAGGCCTCATCCGCGAGTCGGGCGTGGCGGCCCAGGCGGAGGGGGAGCGCGCGGGCGAGCAGTTCGCCTACAACATCCGGACGCCGGTGACGCTCCCGCGCCAGCAGGCGGCCATGATACCCGTCGTCGCGCAGGAGATCAGCGGCGACAAGGTCTCGCTCTTCAACGCCGACTCCGGCACCGGCCGCTTCCCGCTCAACGCGGTGCGCCTGAAGAACGACACGGGCCTGCACCTGAAGGGCGGGCCGGTGACGCTGTTCGACGGCGGGACCTACGCCGGGGACGCGCGCATGGAGGACGTGCCGCCGGGGGACGCGCGCCTCATCACCTACGCCGTAGACCTCGGCGTCGAGGGCGAGCGGCAGGGGACGGGCACGCGCGTCACCGAGCGCACCCTTTCGGTCCGCGAGGGCGTGCTCCGCGAGACGCTGCGCGTGCGCCACGAGACGACCTACACCTTCCGCAACAAGGACGACAAGCCGCGCACGCTGCTGGTCGAGCACCCGTTCTCGGCGAACCAGAAGCTGGTGCAGCCGGATTCGGCCGCCGAGCGGACCCGCGACCGCTACCGCTTCGAGCTGGCGCTCGCGCCCGGCAAGAGCGAGAAGCTGACCGTGGTCACCGAGGAGCCGACGCAGGAGGTGGTCGCCCTCCTGAACGCGGACGTCAATCAGATCCTCGCCTACGCCGGGCGGTCCGAGGGCGTCTCGCCGGAGCTGCGCACGGCTCTGCGCGAGATCGCCGCCCGGCGGCAGCGGATCGCCGAGCTGCAGAGCCAGGCCGCGCAGAAGGAGGCCGAGGTCAAGGCCATCGAGGCCGACCAGGATCGCATCCGCAAGAACATGACCGCGCTGGACAAGGCGTCCGCGCTCTACAAGCGGTACGTCACCGAGCTGGACGCCCAGGAGACGCGCATCCAGGCGCTGCGCGCGGAGGCGAACCGACTGCGCGGCCAGTCCGCCGCCGCCGAGCGCGACCTGCGCGCCTACATCAACGGCCTGACCATCGGTCCGTAGGGAGACTTCTGAAAGCCAGCCCGCTAAGGTCGTATTTCTCGGTCGCGGGCTGGCAGAAGTTCCTGTATCGCGGTTATAATGGATGCAACCGGAAGCGCCTCGCGCGCGGACCGTCCGTTTCATGCCCGAAACTGTCACGATACCCGAGCCCGCCGCGACGACCGCGGCGACCCCTCACGCCCGGTCGGCGGAGGGCCATAGCGAGTCCGAGAGCGCGGCCGCCGAAGTGGCCACAGCGTCCTCCTCGGTCGTCGGCTCCGCGGCTCCGCCGCGGATGGTCTCGGTCATCCGGCGCAAGCGTCGCCGCGCGAAGGTCGACCCGCGCACTCTGCGTCTGCGCCTCGTCCTGCTTGCCTTCGTCGCGGGCCTCCTCGTCCTCGCTCTCGCGGGCGGCGACCTGCGCCGCGAGATCGGCGCGTCCGTACGGGTCCTCCTCCCCGCCTTCACCCAGGGCGCGCAAGCCAGCCTCGAAGTGGTGGTGCTCGTCTTCGCCGGGCTGATCCTGCTTTACCTGATGCCGGGCGTCGAGGAGCGGGTCCTCAAGGCCCTCGGGGTCAAGCGCAGCAGTAGCAGCAGCCGAAGCGGCCGCAGCCACCTCCGCTCCGACCGCCGCTAAGCGCGGCTCGCGCACGCGCGCGGACTTTCTCCGCGCCCGACAGGAACCCGCCGCCTCCCCGCCGAACCTACGTCACGTGCCGCCTGCGCTCGCCCGGCCGGCACTATCCCTTCGACGGAGAAGCTTCATGCCGCCGCCGCCGCCCGAGTCGTCCGGCCGTCCGGACCCCGCCCCTGATGCCGTCGTCTCGGAAGAGAACGACACCCGCCTCCGCTGGTACCAGGGCGTCCCGCGGTACGCCTGGACCGTCCTGATCATCGCCGCCCTCGGCTGGCTGTTCGACACGATGGACCAGAACATCTTCAACCTGGTCCGTCAGCCCTCCCTGCAGGACATCCTCAAGGACACAGTCCCGCCGGAGCAGCTCAAGGCGGCCACCAGCAAGCTCAGCGGCGACATCACCGCCCTGTTCCTGATCGGATGGGCCATCGGCGGCTTCCTGTTCGGCATGATCGGCGACCGGTTCGGGCGCGCCCGGACGATGGCGCTGACCATCCTGATCTACGCGACGTTCACCGGGCTGACCGGCCTGACCAACGACCCCTTCTGGTACGGCTTCTGCCGGTTCATGACCGCGCTCGGGGTCGGGGGTGAGTTCGCGGCGGGCGCGGCGCTGGTGGCCGAGGTCTTCCCGCAGCGCTCGCGCGCGATGGCTCTGGGCACCCTCCAGTCGCTCTCGGCGGTGGGGAACATGATGGCCGCGGTCGTCACCTTCAGCCTGAGCGAGGTGAACAACGCCTGGCGCTGGGCCTACGCTGTCGGCGCGCTGCCCGCCCTCCTCATCTTCTTCATCCGGCGCGTCGTCAAGGAGCCCGAGAAGTGGGTGGAGGCGCAGGCGGCGGCGCAGGCGGAGAACAAGGCGCTCGGCTCCATCCCCGGCCTGTTCGCCGACCGCCAGCTCGCCCGCAACACGATCGCGGGCACCCTGATGGCGCTCGCCGGGGTCGGCGGCCTCTGGGGCGTCGGCTTCTGGCTGCCGGAGCTGACCACGCTCGCGCTCGGGTCGGCGGGCCTGTCGGACTCGGAGATGACCCGCACCCGGAGCCTGGTCTTCCTGGTGCAGCAGGTCGGCGCGTTCTTCGGCATGTTCGCCTACGCGGTCCTCAGCGAGCGCACCGGGCGTCGGCCCGCGCTGCTGCTCTTCTTCGTGCTCGCCTTCCTCGCCGTGCAGGGCACCTTCCGCTTCCTGCACGACCTGCCGAGCGCGTTCCTCTGGGCCCCGATCCTCGGATTCTGCGCCCTCGCGCCGTTCTCGGCCTACGCGGTCTACTTCCCGGAGCTGTTCCCGACGCGCCTGCGGGCGACGGGGGTGGGCTTCTGCTACAACTGCGCCCGACTGCTGGCCGCGCTCGCCCCGTACGCGCTCGGCACCCTCGCGCGCAACTTCCACCAGCCCGGTGACCCGGCGGCGGGCCTGCGCACGGCCGCGAGCATCGTCGCCTGTATCTACGTGGTCGGCCTGCTGGGCGTCTATCTCGCCCCCGAGACGAAGGGCAAACCGCTGCCGGAGTAAAGGGGAGGAAGCCATGGCGGAAACGCCCGCGCCGCGCACGCTGAACACGCCGCACGCCTTCGCGCCGCCCGCGTCCCGGGACGCCTGGGAGGCGCGGGCCGAGGAGCTTCGCTGCCGCGTCCTCGTCAGCGCGGGGCTCTGGCCGCTCGAAAAACGGCGTCCGCCGCTGCGGCCGCGCGTGACGGGCAGGATCGAGCGTCCGGACTTCGTGGTCGAGAACGTCGCGCTGGAGACGCTGCCGGGCTTCCACCTCTGCGGCAACCTGTACCGCCCCGCGGCCGGTCGCGGGCCGTTCCCCGCCGTCGCCAACCCGCACGGCCATTGGGCGAAAGGCCGCCTCCACCGGGAGGAAGACGTCCCGCCCGGCCC
>DATLHN010000367.1:0-6805 GCA_035539875.1 Armatimonadaceae bacterium | reverse complement strand
CGGTTCGACCCCGACCGCTCGCATTCGGCATGGCATCGATAGTTCAGTGGTAAGAACGCCCGACTGTGGCTCGGGAGGTGGCGGGTTCGATCCCCGCTCGATGCCCTTCGTTTTACCCTGGCGGAGCGACGGCGAAAGTATGCGGCAGACATACGCGGGACTGTTACCGCGCCCCCGCAATCAGCGTTACAATGGGGGAGGCTTGTCGGCTTCCGCGAAGGAGAGCGAGTATGTCGGATACCCCGCCGATCCAGGTCCGCCTGTTCGGGCCGCCGGAGTTCCGGGTGAACGGGGCGCCACTGCCGCGGCTCAAGACGCGCAAGGGGCTGCACGTCCTCGCCCTGCTGACGCTTCGCCACGGCAGGGAGGTGGCGCGCGACTGGCTCGCGGGAACCCTCTGGCCCGAAACCGACGAGCGACTCGCGCTCACCTACCTGCGTCAGTCCCTCACGGACTTGCGCCGCGCCCTCGGCCCCAGCGCGGCGGGCCGCCTCGTTTCGCCGTCCATACGCACCCTGCGTTTCGACGTCGACGGCGCGGCGGTGGACGCGGACTATGTCACCTTCGAGAAGTGCCTCAAGCGCGGGGATGCGGCCTCCCTGGAGCAGGCCGTGGAACTGTACCGCGGGCCGCTCCTCGAAGGGTGGGCGGTGGAGTGGCTGCTGAGCGAGCGGGAGGCGTGCCAACAGGCGTATCTCGGGGCGCTGGAGACGCTGGCGCGGCAGGCGACGGAGAGCGAGGGCGGCGAAGAAGGGGCCGCGGTCCGGTACCTGCGGCTCGTCGTCGCGGCCGACCCGCTCCGCGAATCCGCGTGCCGCGCCCTGCTGCAGGCACTTGCAGCCACGCGCGATTACGCGGCGGTGACCCAGGCGTACCGGGACCTGCGCCTCGCCCTGCGCCGCGAGGTCAACGCCGAACCGGACGCCGAGACGCAGGCCCTGTTCGCCCGGCTGCGCGCCGCCGCCCGCGGTCAGGCGGCGGCGGCAGCGAGGTCGGGAGGAGTCCGGCGGACGCGCGGCGGCGGCGACCCCGGTACTGCGAACGTCGTGTCTTTGCCGCGCCCGCTCAGCGAGTTCATCGGGCGGGGACGGGAAGTGGAAGCGGCGCGGGGCGCGCTGCTGGCCGCGGCGCGGCTGGTGACACTGGTCGGGATCGGCGGCGTGGGGAAGACGCGTCTGGCCATCCGCGTGGCGGAGGAAGTCGCCGACGAATTCCCGGACGGCGTCTGCTTCGTAGACCTGTCGCCCGTGGCCGACCCGGCGCTGGTCGCGGCGGCGGCGGCGCGGGCGCTGGGCGTAGCGGAACAGCCCCGCCGCCCGCCGGAGGAGACCGTAGGCGAGTACCTGAGCGAGCGGCACCTGCTGCTCGTCCTCGACAACTGCGAACACCTGTCCGACGCGTGCGCGCGCTTCGCCGCCGCCCTTCTTCAGCAGTGCCCGAACGTGCGCATCCTCGCCACGAGTCGGCAAACCCTGGGCGTCATCGGCGAGACCGTGCGGCCCGTGCCCCCGATGACGCTGCCCGACCTGAAGCGGTGGCGCGAGGACGACAAGAGCGCCGCCGCGGCGCTGCTGGAGTACGAGTCGGTACGCCTGTTCGTGGAACGCGCGCAGAGGGTGCGCGGCGCGAACCTGAGCCTGGACACCCGGACGCTGCTCGCCATCGCCGCCGTGTGCGAGCGCCTCGACGGCATCCCGCTCGCCCTGGAACTGGCGGCGGCGCGGACGAGCGTTCTGGGGCCGGAGCAGATCGTGGCGCGCCTGGGAGAGCGCCTGCGCCTCCTTTCCGGGCGGGGCGGCGACCCGACCGCTCCGGACCGCCAGCGCACGCTGCGCGCGGCGCTGGACTGGAGTTACGACCTGCTGCCGCCGGAGGGGCGGATGCTGCTGTGTCGCGCGTCAGTCTTCGCGGGCGGCTGGACTCTGGAATCCGCCGAGGCGGTGTGCTGCGCTGGCGGAGCGGCGTACTGCCCCGCCGACGGGGGAGGTACCGAAGAGCGGGGGGTTCTGGACTGCCTGACCAGTCTGGCGGACCAATCACTTGTGGTCGTCGAACCGGAGAACGGGGGGAGGACGCGTTACCGCCTTCTGGAGACCGTCCGGGAGTACGGGAGGGAACGCCTGCGCGAACAGGCGGACGACGAAGCCGCGCGCCTGCGGGCGCGGCACCGGGACTACTTCCTCCGCCTCGCGCGCGAGGCCGTGCCGAACCTGGGCGGGTTGGAACAGGCGGAGTGGCTGGACCTTCTGGAGGCCGAGCACGACAACCTCCGGGCGGTGCTGGACGGCTGCCTGGAGGAGGGAACCGGCGAGGCGGTCCGCACCGGCCTCGGCCTCGCCGGGGAACTACAGCAGTTCTGGGTGAAGCGCGGCCACGCGGGCGAGGGGCGCGCGCGCTACGCCGCTCTGCTAGCCGCCGACGCGCGCGAGCAGCCCTCGCCGCCCTCGCCGGAGCGCGCCCGCGCTCTGGAGGGGGCGGGCACGCTGGCGTACCGTCAGGGAGACTACGCCGCGGCGCGGGAGGTGCTGGACGAGGCCCTGGCCATCCACCGTCGCCGTGGGGATGCCGGGGCGGAGGCGACGCCCCTCGCCCTTCTGGGCAGCATCGCGTACGTGCAGGGCGACTACGCGGGCGCGCGGACGCTCCTGGATCGCGCCCTGGCGCTGCGCCGGGCCGCGGGCCACCGTCCGGGCGAAGCCTCCGTCCTGAACAGCATCGGCCACGTGGCGGTCGAGGAGGGTGAGTTCGCGGGGGCGCTGGGCCTGTATACGCAGGCGCTGGCCATCAGCCGGGAAGTACGCGACCGGGCGCTGGAGGCGAGCTGCCTGAACAGCCTGGGGCGCCTGGCGGACTTCCAGGACGACTTCGCCGGGGCGCGCCCCTGGTTCGAACAGGCGCTCGACCGCAACCGGGAGATAGGCGACTCCGCGCAGGTGGTCATCAACCTGTTCAACCTGGGAAACAACTCCCAGTCACTGGGCGATCCGGCGGCGGCCGAGGACTACTTCCGCGAGGCGCTGCTCGTGAGCCGCGAACTGGGCGAAAGTCGCAGCCGCCGCCTCATCGCGTTTCTGCTGAAGGGACTCGCGATGACCGCGCTGGCGCGGTCGGTCCCGGAGCGTGCGGCCCTCCTGCTCGGGGCGTCCGACGCCCTGCGGGAGTCCATAGGGGTGCCCCTGAACGCCGACGATCGGGAAGAATACGACCGATTCGTCGCCGACCTGCGCGGCGCGCTCGGCGAAGGGCGGTACGCGGCCAAGCGGCACGAGGGAAGCGCGATGCGTGCCGATCAGGCCGTGTCCCTCGCGCTCCGGCCATGAGTCCCCGCGCCGGACGTCTCCGACCTGCCCCCTACACAGTGCCCGCTTGCACGAACGTCCGCGCACGTTGTAACATGGGCCAGACCGCTATTCCCACCCGTTGGAGTTCAACGAAGAATGAACCCGGACTCTCCGAACATCGTCGTCATCCTCGCGGACGACATGGGCTTCTCGGACATCGGCTGCTACGGCGGCGAGATCCCGACCCCCAACATAGACGCCCTGGCGAAAAACGGCGTCCGCTTCACCCAGTTCTACAACACGGGACGCTGCTGCCCCACCCGCGCCTCGCTCCTGACCGGGCTCTACCCGCACCAGGCCGGCGTGGGCCACATGAACGACGACCGGGGGCTCCCCGGCTACAGCGGGCGGCTCAACGACCAGTGCGCCACGATGGCCGAGGCGCTGAAGCCCGCGGGCTACTTCACCGCCATGTGCGGCAAGTGGCACCTCGGGCAGAACCTCGGATGTTCCCCGTGGACGCGCGGCTTCGACCGCAGCCTCAGCGCGGCGGCGGGCGGGTTTTACTTCGCGAAGAGCCCCCGGGCGCGCGTCCAGCTGGACGGCAAGCCCGCCGACGGTCTGCCCCGCGACTGGTACTCCACCGACCTGTGGACCGAGTACGCCGTCCGGTTCGTCGACGAGGCGCGGGCCAGGAAGAAGCCGTTTTTCCTGTACATCGGGCAGAACGCCCCGCACTTCCCGCTCCAGGCCCCGGCAGAGGACATCGCCCGATTCCGCGGGCGCTACCGGAAAGGCTGGGACGCCCTCCGGCAGGAGCGCCTCGCCCGGCAGCACGCGCTCGGACTGGCGAACAAGGGGTGGGCGCTCGCGTCGCGCCCGGAGGAGGTGCGCGCCTGGGAGAGTCTCAGCGACGCCGAGAAGGACCGGTTCGACCATCTCATGGCGACCTACGCGGCCTGTATCTCCCGAATGGACCGGGCCATCGGCACGCTGGTGGCGGCCCTGAAGCAGCGCGGGGAACTGGACAACACGCTGATCCTCTTCCTGAGCGACAACGGCGGCAACGCGGAGACCGGCCCCAACGGGCGCACCAATGGCGACCCGACCACCGCCGACTCCGACTGGTTCTGCGGGCAATCCTGGGCCTGGCTCCAGAACACGCCGTTCCGGGAGTATAAGCACTACACCCACGAGGGCGGCATCTCCACGCCGCTCATCGCGCACTGGCCGAAGGGCATCCCGCGCGGCCGGGAGGGCAGCCTGGAGCGGCAGCCCGGTCACCTGGTAGACGTCATGGCGACTGTGGTCGACGTCGGCGGCGCGTCCTACCCGAAAGGCAAGGTCCGGCCGATGGAGGGGGCGAGCCTGCGCCCCGCGTTCCTGGGTAAGCCGCTGAACCGCCGCAACCCTATCTTCTGGGAGCACGAGGGAAACCGGGCGGTGCGCGAAGGGCGCTGGAAACTGGTCGCGAAGGAGAACCAGCCCTGGGAACTCTACGACATCGACGCCGACCGGAGCGAGCGGACCAACCTGGCGGCGAAGGAGCCGGGGCGCGCGAAGGCGATGGCGGCGGCCTGGGACGCCTGGGCGGCGCGCGCCAACGTCCTCCCGCTGGGTGGCTGGCGGGATCGCAACGCGGGGCGTCGTCCCGGGCAGCAGGGGAATCGGGCCGCCCGCTTCACCCTCAAGGGCGGCGACACGCTGGAGCGGGATAAGGCGCCCGCACTGGTCGGGCGCGCCTTCATGATCACGGCCCGCTTCGACGGCGGCCCCGACGCCGCCGGAGTGATCGTCGCCCAGGGCGGCGCGCAGAACGGCTACGCGCTCTTCGCGAAGGAGGGACGACTGACGTTCCTGGTCCGAAACGCGGGGCAGGCGGCCGAGGTGAGTCTGCCGCTCGCGGCGGCGGGAGCGGGGAAAGAGCACACCGCCGTCGCCTCGCTGAGCGCCGCGGGCGAGCTGAAGCTCGCGCTGGACGGCGGTCAGCCCGCCACGGCACCGGCGATGAGCAAGTTCACCCGGCAGCCGGTGGACGGCCTCCAGGTCGGGCGGGACGACGCGGGCGAGGTCGGCCCCTACACCGGCCCGTTCCCCTTCAAGGGGACGATCCGCTCCGTAGAGATCGCGTTTTGAGGAACAGACCGCCCGACGTCATCGTGATCCTGATCGACGACGTCGGGGTCGGGGACCTGGGGTTCACCGGGGCGAAGGACGTGCCGACCCCGAGTATTGACCGCATGGCACGGTCCGGGGCGGTCTGCACGAACGGCTACGTCACCCCGATGTGCGCGCCGACCCGCGCCGCGCTCCTGACCGGGCGCGACCCGCAGCGCTTCGGCATCGAGGACAACCGCCCGCTCGACGGCCTGAAGAACGGGCTGAGCCGCGGGGTCGTCCTGCTGCCGCAGCGGCTCCGCGAGGCCGGGTACACGACCCACCTGGTCGGGAAGTGGCACCTCGGCAGGGGGGATAACTTCGAGTTCGCGCCCCGGAACCGGGGCTTCGATACCTTCTTCGGCTACTTCGGGGCGTTCGGAACGTACGTCAACCCCACCTACTCGCGCGACGGCAAAGAGTCGGTCTATCCGGGCTACGGCACCGACATCCTGACCCGCGAAGCCTGCGCGATCGTGGAGGCGAAGCGCACGAAGCCGTACTTCCTCCACCTCTCCTACACTGCCGCGCACCTCAAGCAGGAGGCGAAGTCGGAGGACCTGGAGAAGTTCAAGGGCCTCGACCCGAAGCGGCGGATGGCGGCGGCGATCCTCTCCAACCTCGACGAGAACATCGGAAAGCTGCTGGAGGCGATCCGGCGCAGCGGCGGCGACGAGCGGACCCTGATCTTCTTCCTGAGCGACAACGGAGGCGAGCCGCCGATCCTCGGGACGCGCAACGGGCCGCTGCGGGGCGGGAAGTTCGACGTCTACGAGGGCGGCATCCGCGTGCCGTTCGTCGTGCGCTGGCCCGGCACGATCCGGGCCGGCACGCGCCTGGACGACCCGGTCAGCGTCATCGACGTCCAGCCGACCGTCCTCGCAGCGGCAGGGATAAAGCCGCCGCAGCAGCGCGAGCAGGATGGGGTCGATCTGCTTCCCGTGCTCACCGGGCGGGGCAAACTGCCGCCGCAGCGCGCCCTCTTCTGGCACACCACGGAGCACCGCGTCTGGCGCACGCCGCGCCGCGCGCCCAACCTCTCCGCCGTGCGCCGGGGCGACTGGAAACTGGTCCTCAAGGAAGAGGGCGGCGCGAGCGAACTGTACGACCTCCGGCGCGACGTAGGCGAGAAGCATGACCTGGCCGCGCGGGAGCCGGGGAAGGTCGCCGAGCTTCGCGCCCTCTTCGACCGGTGGAACGCGGCAAACCGCCCTCAGACCTTCCCGCCCAAGCAGCAGAGACGCACGTAGGCTCCCTCACCCACGGGACTCCGGGTCTTTCACGTCGGCCATCCAGCGGTCCAGCACGGCGCGCAGCTCCGTTAGTTTCTCGGCGTACTTGGGGTCGCCCGCGAGGTTGCGCACCTG
>DATLHN010000366.1:0-1994 GCA_035539875.1 Armatimonadaceae bacterium | reverse complement strand
GGCACCGTGATGACCGCCTGCATCACCGGCTGGCCGAGGCGCTTCTCGGCGCGCTCCTTGAGGGCGCGCAGGACGTGCGCCGCGACCTCGGGCGCGGTGACACTCCGCCCGCCGCCGAGTTCGATGGCGGCGATGTCCTCGCGGTCGGGCGAGAGGGCGTACGGCAGGGTTGCGGCCTCGGCACCGGCGATGTCGGCGAAGCCCTTTCCCATCAGTCGCTTGGCGGAATAGACGGTCCGGGCGTGGTCGGTCGCGAGGTAGGGCAGGGCGGCCTGTCCCACGACTGGCGTCGCGCCCCCGTCCGGCGGAAAGTAGACGACGGAGGGTACCAGCGCGCTCCCGCCCTCGTCGGCGATGATCGTGGGCACTCCCCGGTCGGCGTACGCGACCAGCGAATTCGTGGTCCCCAGGTCGATACCAATGATGGTCGGCATGACCTCAGTGTATCGCCGCCCGGGACCCCATACCTACTTCCGCGGGTTTTCAATCCGCGAAACGCTCCTCTACTTTAGGCGCGCGCCACAGGTTTCGCGCACGATCAGATCCATCGGCAGTTCGACCTCGCGGATCGCGCCGGACGCGCCTCGCCGGCCGAGGCGCGAAAGGAGAATATCCCCGGCGATGCAGCCCACCTTTTCAAATGGCTGCGCGACCGTCGTGACCCCGAAGGCGTCCAGGACACCGGGCAGGAGGTTGCCGAAGCCGGTGACGGCGACGTCTTCGGGGACGCGCATCCCCGAAGACCGGGCGTGGCCGATGAGGTGCGCGGCGATGAGGTCGTTGGCGCAGACGATAGCCGTCAGCGGCGCCCCGCCGGAGGCTATGTAGGCGTCCAGTACGGCGGGCGGGATCAGTTGCGTGCCGCCCTGCTGGTGCATTACCCAGTTCGGCTGCACGGCGATTCCCGCCGCTTCCAGGGCCGAGACGTACCCGCGCTGTCGCTCCTGAACCGTCGTCGCCTCCGGTTCGCCGCTCAGGAAGCCGATCCGCCGGTGTCCGAGGCCCAGCAGGTGCTCTGTGACCGCCCGCCCGCCCGCGCAATCGTCGAAGCCGACGAAGTCGGACTCGAAGCCGGGGACGCGCCGGTCCACGAGCACGAGCGGCATGGCGTCGCGCAGAGCCCGGAGGCGCGCGACGGGGGCGGGCATCTCGGGCCAGAGGACCGCGCCGACCACGGAGCGGGCCATCAGTAGTTCCAGAGGGGGGACCAGCGAGTCGCTTGCGGTGCGCGGATCGCCATCCGACTTCGCGTGAGCGTCGTGCCAGAGGACCGGATACCCCTGCTCGCCGAGGACCTGGGCCAGCCCGCGCATGACGGCGGCGGGCGCGGTGGACGTGTCGGCACGCCGCACGCCGAGCAGGACGCAGCGGGTCGCGGCATTGGTGACGCGCCGCGGCGCGTCCGCCGCCCTGCTGCCGATGCCAGCGCCGCCGGGGACGGCATAACGGGGTTCAGGTCCGCCGCCGCCTCCGCGCGCCGCCGCGGCGCTGCCCGTCGTCGGCGCGACGAACGTCCCGCGCGTGGTGTCGCGGAAGATGCGGCGTTCAGATTCCAGGACTTCGAGCGCGCGGCGGATGGTGTCGCGCTGGACCTTGAACTCGCCGGTCAGCGTGCGCTCGGACGGGAGACGCTCCATGGGGGCGTACTCCCCGGCGGCGATGCGCTTGCGTAGGGCGGAGGCGATCTCCTCGTACCGGTATGTTTTTTGCGGGATCAACCCTACCAATCTCCGTCCTCTGGTATAGCTTTCACACAGTCTATCATACCTCCGGGAGCGAACCGGACGGGTGCATCGTCTACGGTCGGCAGGGATGCCGCGGCTTGCGTTTGCCCCCTGATATGATATCTTTAACGTGAATATACGGGAAGAACCAAAGGCGACGCGGTGAGGCGGGGAGCCTGTGTTCTATATAACTCCCCGGAATCTTAACGAATTTTTAACTTACGACTGGTATGCTTCTGGTATACTCGAAGGGTCTGCTGGACCGAATGC
>DATLHN010000365.1:0-4465 GCA_035539875.1 Armatimonadaceae bacterium | reverse complement strand
CCATGCACTCAGTTTCATGCAGCCATGGCTCGGACAAACCGCGAGGGCCGTGCCAATCCGTGGCACGGCCCTCGCCCGACTGCGAAGTAGACGGCTGCGGCTAGGGCTTGGAGAGTCCGGCCTTGTCGAGCTGCCAGTAGTAGCGATTGACGACCCAGGTGGGATAGCCCGCGCAGTTGGCGAGCCCGGTGTCCGAGACGCCGGTACACTTCGTTTCTTCCCGGGTCTTGCCTTTCATCCACTTCGCGTGACCGTCGGCGAAGGTAACGTTGTTGCCCCCGTTGTGCCGTAGCGACCCGGCATGCGCCACTGCCCAGGCGAACCCGCGCGGGTTGCCGGTGTACCGGGTCGCGAGCGGGGTCAGGGAGGACGCGCCGTTCACGAAGGAGTCCGTGTAAGCGATCGTGTCCGCGGGGTCCGTCATGTCGGCGTCCGCCCGTCCGAAGATGCCGCCCCGGGTAAAGACGGTGGCCGTCGTGTCGCCCGGCTGCGTGTCCATGTTCCCGCCGTAGGTCACAACCAGGTAGCGATCCGCGGTGACGCCGCCGCTCGACCTTGCCTGAGCCCAGACCGCGTAGTTGTCGGACGCGGGGTCGTTGAAGTCGAAGTTCGACGAGGGGCAGCGCCAGATCCCGTCGTTCTTCGCGTAGTCGTTGATGAGTTCCACGGCGTAGCGGCGGAATCCCCAGACGCGACCGCGGGTCGGCCAGGCGTCCGAGATCGGTATGGGGTAGGTCTCGTCGTAGTCCTGGACGTACATCATCAATCCGAGGCCGATCTGCTTGGTGTTCGAGAGGCAGGCCGCCTGCCGCGCCTTCTCCCTCGCCTGGGCGAAGACCGGGAACAGGATCGCGGCGAGGATCGCGATGATGGCGATGACGACCAGCAGCTCGATCAGGGTAAAGGCGCTCACGCGGGGCGTGACAGCGGACCTTTCAGCGCGCGTAAAGGCCGCGCGCCCGAGGTCCTCGGGGGCTGCGTACGGTGTCGTTTTCATTCCGGTCCTTTCCGAATGCGGCAAATAAGTCCTCCCGGGTCACCGCCGCCCGGCGGCGGCATAGAGCGCGCGGACGGGCAGGCGGGCCACCTGGAGCGTCTTCAGGCCGTCCGCGGCCCCCTTCCCCGCGCAGTAGGCGAGCAGGACCTGTTGCCGGTCCCGGTTCTTCTCCTCGGTGAACGCGATGGCCGTGTAGCAGTACCACCCGCCCGGGTCGCCCTCCAGAATCTGTCGGCGGGTCCAGGTCCGACCTTCGTCGACGGACACGGCGACCGCCAGCGGGGTCCGGGCCCCGACGTGCCAGCCCGCCTTCGGATCGTAGTTATCGTCCCAGATGGCTACCAGGTCGCCTGTCGAAGGGATGCGCTTGATCGAGGCGGGGGCGGCGGGCGAGCGCAGCGGGCCGGGGCGCGGGTCAGTCCAGGTCTCGCCCCCGTCGGAAGAGTACGACTGCCACTGCGTCCCCTGGTCGGTGCGCGCCCAGAGCAGAAGGCGGCCGTCCTTGAGTTCGACCACGCCCGGCTCCTGGAGGCCGGTGCGGGAGCCCGTTACCGGCAGGCTGAGCACCGTCTTGCCGCGCCGCCAGGTCTTGCCGCCGTCGTCGGAGAGGTAGCACATCGCCCGGCCGACCGGGTTGAACGCGCCTTCGGGGTTCTGGTGCAGGGACGCCGGGACGACGAGACGCCCGCCGGGCAGGATGACGACGCGGTCGTTGTTGACCACGTAGTAGCCCTTCTGCTCCTCGGGTACTATCTCGGTGGGCCGCGACCAGGTGCGCCCCTCGTCCGACGAGCGGCGCAGCACGGGGCGGCAGTCGCTCAGCGAGTTCTTGCGCAGGTAAAAGAGGCCGATCTCGCCGGTCCCGGGCAGCCGCCGCAGTGTCACCGACATGACGTTGAAGCCGCCCTCGTTGGGAACGACGACCGCGTCGCGGTCTGTCCAGGTGCGCCCGTCGTCCTCCGAGAACCGCGCCGCGAGGTGCGCCCGGTCGTGGTCGCCGCCGCTACCCGTCAGGAAGTGCGTGTAGACGAGCATCCAGCGCCCGTCGCGCAGGCGGATGAAGTCGCCCTCGCTGTTGCGCGTGTTGCCCGGCCCCGGCTCCATGCGGAGGGAATGATCCAGCCCGGCCAGTCCCCCCGCCGTCGTCCCGTTGCTCGCCGTCGCCTGCTTCGTCAAATCCCTTATTCCCTCAACCCCGTCCAGATTTCGTCATATCATCAGACAATATACTAAATGTTGATGGATTATAACCACAGGCATCAGCCCTGTCAAGGGCAGAAGCGTACGAAAACGCCCGGGGCTCGCGCGCGAGTCCCGGGCGTTTTCCGCGACGCCTAATGCCGGAAGTGGCGGACGCCGGTGAAGACCAGCGCGACGCCGTAGCGGTCGCACAGGTCGATGGTCTCCTGGTCCTTCACCGAGCCGCCCGGCTGGATGATCGCGGTGACGCCCGCCTCCGCGGCGACCTCAGGTCCGTCCGGGAACGGGAAGAAGGCGTCCGAGGCGAGGACCGCCCCCTTCGCGTGCTCCCCCGCCTGCTCGACCGCGAGGCGCACCGAGCGGACCCGGTTCATCTGGCCCGCGCCGACGCCGCGCAGGGCACGGTCCTTGCTGATGGCGATCGCGTTCGACTTGACGTGCTTGACCACGCGCCAGCAGAAGAGCAGTTCCGCCAGTTCCGCCTCGGTCGGCTGCCGCTTGCTGACGACCTTCAGGTCGTCCGGGCCGAGCGGGCGGAAGTCGCGCGTGGAGACGAGCAGGCCGCCGACCACCTGCTTGAGCAACAGACCCTCGCTGCCGGGACCGGTGAACGGGGCGACCTCCAGCAGGCGCAGGTTCGCGCCCCACTTCTTCTTGGTGGTCAGGGTCTCGACCACGCCGTCCTCGTAGCCGGGGGCGACGATGCACTCGAAGAAGTTGTTCGGGCCGGTGATCTGCTCGGCGGTCGCGGCGTCGAGCGGGCGGTTCACGGCGAGGATGCCGCCGAAGGCGCTGACGGTGTCGGCCTCGCGGGCGCGGACGAACGCTTCGGCGAGCGTGTCGGCCGCGGCGCAGCCGCAGGGATTGGCGTGCTTTATGATCGCCGCCGCCGGGCCGTCGGTGAACTCCTTGACCAGCTCCAGCGCGCCGTCGAGGTCGTACAGGTTGTTGAACGAGACCTCCTTGCCGCTGTTGTCGCGGCGCACGGCGTTGCCGATGCAGGGTTCGGTGACCTTCGGGTCGCGGTACAGCGCGGCCTTCTGGTGCGGGTTCTCGCCGTAGCGCAGGGTCTGGACGCGGGGCAGGCTCAGGCGGAAGGTCTCGGGGAGGGTGGCGTCCTCTCCCTCCGGGGCGTACTGCTTCTCCAGGTAATTCGCTATCCCGGCGTCGTACGCGGCGGTCTGGGCGAACGCCTTCGCGGCGAGGCGCTTGCGCGTGGCCAGCGAAAGGCCGTCGGTCTTCGCCAGTTCGTCCAAGACGACGCCGTAGTCGGCGGGGTCCACGACGATGGCGACGCCGTGGTGGTTCTTCGCCGCCGAGCGCACCATGGACGGGCCGCCGATGTCGATGTTCTCGATGGCGTCCTCCAGCGTGACGTCCGGCCTCGCCACGGTCTGCGCGAACGGGTACAGGTTGACGCAGACCAGGTCGATGGGGCCGATGCCGTGCTCGGCGATGGTCGCCATGTGCTCGGACTTGTCGCGGTCGGCGAGGATGCCGCCGTGGACCTTCGGGTGCAGGGTCTTGACCCGCCCCTCCAGCATCTCGGGGAAACCCGTGACGTCGCTGATGCCGACGACGGGAACGCCCGCGTCCGCGAGCGCCTTCGCGGTCCCTCCGGTCGAGACGATCTCCACGCCGCGCGCCGCGAGCGCCCGGGCGAACTCGACGAGGCCGGTCTTGTCCGAGACGCTGACCAGGGCGCGCCGTACCGGAATCTGTTCCATCTCCGTGTCCTTTCGTTCGGTCGGTGACGGTGCCCAGGCGGACGGCAGCGCTGCGGCGGCGGCAGGGCCTGTGCGCACGCGCTTCCCAGGGCGGCGCTCCCTCCGGGTTCTCCCGGCACGCCAGTCACGCCGCCCGCGTCGGATTGTCGCCCCTCAGTATAGGCCGGGCGTCCGGGAGCGTCAAGGCGGCGGCAGGTGCCCCGCCCCGGCGGGCCGAACCATAGCGCATGCGTATTCAACCCGACCGGAAACTGGTCTTCATCGGCGACTCCATTACCGACTGCGGGCGGGCGCAGCCCGTGGGCGAAGGCCGCGGCGAGGCGCTCGGCCGCGGCTACGTCTCGCTCGTCGAAGCCCTGTTCGAAGCGGCGCACCCCGAGGCGAACCTGCGCGTGGTCAACGTCGGCACCAGCGGAAACACCGTGCGCGACCTCGCCGGGCGCTGGCAGCGCGACGTGACCGACCTGAAGCCGCAATGGCTTTCGGTGATGATCGGCATCAACGACGTCTGGCGGCAGTTCGACAGCCCCCGGCAGACCGA
>DATLHN010000364.1:0-6311 GCA_035539875.1 Armatimonadaceae bacterium | reverse complement strand
CGGCTGCGGCTGAGGCGGACCCGGGAATCTCTTCGGCCGGGTCGCCCGCGCGCATGACGATGGTCCGCTCAGACGGCAGCGCCACCGCCGCAGCCGGGGCGGCGGCGGCCGCCGCCGAAGCCGCGGCGGATAGCTGCGGCGTCGGCGGCAGTTTCGTCCCGCAATTGCCGCAGAAGCGGTTGCCGGGCGCACTGGTCTTGCCGCAGAGTGGGCAGACCGGCTCGTTCGGCACACTGCTGCCCGGGGAAGGGGGCGTGGCGTCCGCTGGCGTCATGGCGGCTTGCTCCTGATGGAAAGCGCGGCGGCGGGCAGGGGCGTGCGGGGATCGGCCCTGGCGCAGATCAGCCCTTGCGGGGCGACGGGGTGTTCCCCTGCTCCTGCTCGAAGTCGCTGTCGAACTTCTCCTCTTCGATCGGCTCGACCTCTGCGTCCGCATCCTCGAAGAACGAGGCGTCGTCCCAATCCTCGTCGTCGAGATCGACCGCGTCGAGGTCCCCGTCTTCCAGCTCGTCCTCGTCATCTTCGCCCTCCGCGGACTCCGCCGGGACGATCGAGAAGACGTTCGGCTGCGCCCCGGCGTACACTTCGCCCGCCGCGCCGTCGGCGCTGACCGTGTCCGGGGTGGGGGGCAGAGCGCCCTTGGGCTGCGGCGTGGACCAGAACTGCTCCAGCCGGTAGCGGGTGCGCGCCTCGGCGCTCATGACGTGGACGACCACGTCGCCGAAGTCCAGCAGTATCCACTCGCCGACGGACTCGCCCGCCGTCTTCGGCGAGGGCAGCCGGGCCTCCTCCGCCTTCTCCATGGCCGAGTCGGCGATGGCGCGGATGTGGACGTCCGACGTGCCCGCGCACACGAGCATGAAGTCGAACATGACGGTATTGCCGCGCAGGTCCATTAGGTGCGGCTCCACCGCCTTCCGGTCCTCGACGGCGTCCAGCAGCAGTTTGGCCTTCTCTTCCGAAGGCATGTCGATTTTCTTAGGCACGCTTTATCTACACTCCCATCGCGCCGCCGTTCCCGGTCCGGTACAGGCCGCGCGCTTCCACGAAATCCACGACCGGGTCGGGGGCCAGGTAGCGCAGGGAGTGTCTCCCCCGCGCCAGGTCCCGCAGGTGGGTGGACGATATCTCCAGGCCCGGCGACTCCAGGTACCGGATCTTCGGACGCCACGCCTCGGGGAGGGCCTCCAGCGCCCGCGCGAAGTCGTCCCCCGCACCCGGGCGCGTCAGCGTCACGAACCGGGCCAGCTCCAGTACCGCCTCCGGCTCCCGCCACCCGGTCAGACCGCCCAGAAGGTCGGTCCCGGTCAGAAAAAACAGCTCGTCCCCCGGCCTCTCCGCGCGCAGGCGTCGGAGCGTCTCCACCGTGTAACTGGGGCCGGGCCGCTCTAATTCTACCCCGCTTGCCGTAAACGCGCCGTTACCGGCCGTGGCGAGGCGCACCATCTCCAGCCGCAGCGCGCCGGGACTGACCTCGTCCGCGTCCTTGAAAGGCGACACCTGGTTGGGGATGAAGAGCACGCGCTCCAACGACAGGCGCTCGCGGGCCTCCTCCGCCAGGCGCAGGTGCCCGTAGTGGATGGGGTCGAACGTCCCCCCGAGGATGCCGACGCGCATCAGCGCACCTGGCCGTGGCCCCGCACGACGTACTTGGTCGTGGTCAGCTCGTTGAGGCCCATCGGGCCGCGCGCGTGCAGCTTCTGGTTGCTGATGCCGATCTCCGCGCCGAAGCCGAACTCGTACCCGTCCGTGAAGCGCGTCGAGGCGTTCACGTACACCGCGGCGGCGTCCACCTCGTCGCAGAACTTCTGCGACGCCGCGTAGTCGCGCGTCACGATCGCCTCGCTGTGGCGGGAGCCGTACTGGTTGATGTGGGCGATCGCCGCGTCCAGCGAGTCCACGATCCGCACCGCGATGATCATGTCGTTGAACTCGGCGTAGTAGTCATCCTCGGTCGCCGGGACGACGGGCTTAATCTTGTAGGAGGACTGTGCCTCCTCGGCGATGCGGCGGGTCCGGTCGCAGCCGCGCACCTCCACGCCGCGCTCCTGGAGCGCCATCAGGATGCCGATCAGCGGCAGGTACGTGGGCTGGTCGTGGAACAGCAGCGTCTCGGCCGCGTTGCACACCGACGGGCGCGAGCACTTGGCGTTGAGGATGATGCGCTCCGCCATCTCGGGGTCGGCGTGCTTGTCGACGTAGACGTGGCAGTTGCCCGTCCCCGTCTCGATCACCGGCACCGTCGATTCCCGCACGACCGTCTCGATCAGCGACGCCCCGCCGCGCGGGATCAGGCAGTCCACGTACCGGTTCAGCGTCATCAGGTGGCGTACCGCGGCGCGGTCCGTCGTCTCGATCAGTCCGATCGCGCCCGCCGGGATGCCCACCTTCTCCGCCGCGCTGGAGATGACCCGTGTCAGCGCGATGTTCGAATGGATCGCCTCGGAGCCGCCGCGTAGCACCACGGCGTTGCCCGCCTTCAGGCACAGGCTCGCGGCGTCCACGGTGACGTTCGGGCGGGACTCGTAGATGATGCCGATGACGCCGATCGGGACGCGCACCTTGCTGATCTGGAGGCCGTTCGGGCGACGCCAGCCCTCCACGACCCCGCCGACCGGGTCCGGGAGCGCGACGATCTGGAGCAGGCCGTCGCGCATCGCGTCGATCCGCTTGTCGTGCAGGACCAGGCGGTCCACCATGTGCGGGGCGACGCCGTTATCGCGCGCGGCGGCCACGTCGCGCGCGTTAGCCTCCAGGATGTCCACGCGCTTGCGGTCCAGGGCCTCCGCCATCGCCTCCAGCGCGGCGTTCTTGATGCCCGCGCCCACCGCGGCGAGCCGCCGGGACGCGTTCTGGGCCGCCTCCGCCTTACCCTCCACCTCCGAAAGCACCGCCGCGTCCGCCAGCGTTACTGAATGTCCCACTCCCAGTTTCCTATCGTCTCTCCCCGACGCCGCTTTTCGGCGATGCGGTAGGCGTCCAGAGCCATCAGGAGGCGCGCGATCACCATCGTCACGCCCCACATCCCGGCACTCGCGCTCAGTACCAGACATGCGATAAGCAGAACCAGGCCCTTGGCTCCCTGCCCGTTCAGCATCTGGCCGAGCCCCGGCACGAAGAACCCCGACGCCGCGCAAAACGCCGGACTGAAGAACGTCCGCTGGTGCTCTGCCCCCGCCTGCTGCCGCACCGACAGGTGCTGCGCGGATATTTGCTGCTGCGCCGAAAGCGTGCCCGACGCGGACCCGCGCACTGTCCGCTGTTGCTGCTCTTCCTCCATCTGGTACTGCGGCTGCAGGTGCGCGAACGCGGCGGCGACAGCGGAGGCGGTCGGGGCCGCGGCGGAAGGCGCCACGGCGGCGCTTCCGCCGCTCTTATCTTCGGCAGAAACCAGGTCCGCACCGCAGCTGCCGCAAAAGGAGAAGCGAACTCCCTGAGCCAGTTCCGCGGGTGCGCCGCAGGTGTGGCAGGTTTGAGACATCGACCGGCGGTCGGTCACCGTGAACTTCGCCGACCGGAGCCGCTCGCGCAGGGCCTCCTCTTCCTCCAGCTTGTTCTGCCTGGAGACGCGCGCGGCGTGCTCGCGCGCAGCGTGCTCGCGGGCGGCGCGCTCCCTCTCGGCGAGGAGGCGCTCCTCCTCGCGGCGCAGAGCCTCCTGCTTCTCCAGCGCGGCGCGCCGTTCGGCCTCAAGCCGGTTGGCCTCCTGCTCGCGCCGGAACGCCTCGGCCTGGATCTGCGGGGGCAGGGGGACCTGCTCCCGCCGGAGGGCGACGCCCTGCCAGGAGCCGTCCCGCACGGTAGGGAACTCCGACGCGTACGCCGTGCGCTTCTGGGCTTCGGGCACCACCACCAGGCGGCCCGCGAACGACGCCCCGCACCCGTCACAGGTGCGGGCGTTCATCGCGTTCGCGCGTCCGCAGGCGGGGCAGGCGCGCTGCTGCTGGGACGAGTCTTCAGGCATCGGTCACTCCGTCCACTTCCGGGGTCGCGACCGGGGCGGCCCCGGCAGTGGCGGCGCTGGCAGCCACCTCCGGCTTCGACGCGGCCCCGAGGAAATCCGGCGCGCTCACCTTCAGGTCCGCGCCGCACCCGGTGCAGAACGTGAACGCGGTGTCGGTGCGGGTCCCGCAGACCGGACAGGTGATCGTCGCGTTCGCCAGCGTCTTGATAGACGCCCGGTCCACCTCGGTCTGTCCCCGGCGCGCGTACTCGCCGCCGAGGATCGCCTTGAACTCGTCGCTCGCGCCGTAGCGCAGCGCCTCGCGGGCGCGCAGCACCGGGATCGGGTGCGTCCGCCCGGTCTCTATCATCACCTGGTAGAACTTGTCCAGCCGGGAGCGGTCGGGGCGTTCGTAGTCGTCGGCCTGGCGCAGGTATTCGTCGCGGTCCATCTGCTCGAAGACCTTGGGCGAGCCGCCGGTCAGCTTGAACAGCGTCGAGAAGACGACCTCCGGGTTCTGCGTCACCAGGACCGCGGCGCGGTCCGCCGTGAACTCCGCCTTGCGCGTCCACTCCAGCAGGGCGGCCCGGAACGAGAGCGAGAACAGGTCGCCCACGCCCAGCCGGTCGCCGCCGAGCTTCGCCAGCGTCTCCAGGATCGCCGCCGCCAGGAGGTAGATCGTGTGCCCGCAGTGGATGTGGCCCAGCTCGTGCGCGATCACCCCCAGAAGCTCCTCCTCCGTCATCAGCTCCACGAGGCCGGTCTGGATCAGCATGGTCGGGTTGTCCCGCCCCACCGCGAACGCGTTCGCGATCGGGGTCTGGGACAGGAAAAGCGCGGGCTCCGCCACGTCCAGGACGCCGCACGCCTCCCTGAGCAACTTGTAGATGCGCGAGCACTGGCGCGGGGTGACGCGCACCGCGGAGGCGAGCTCTTCGTGGTAGATGAGCTTCTCGACGCTGTGCTGCGAGAGGCGGGCGACGGCCATCTCGAAGCCCGGCAGGGCGCGCAGGGCGGCGGTAGCCTGCTGGTCGAGCGGGTGTCGGTAGGCCTCCGGCGCGATGCCGGGGAGGCGCGTGCGGCCCGATTCGAGGCTGGGGGCGAGGGTCTCAGACATGACGGTTCGGCTCTCTCCTTGGAATGCGCGTCAGACACGCGCGCGCGTCGGACGGTTGCAGGGTCCGGGCCGGGCCGGTACCCAAGATTATAGCACAGCGGGCGGGGGCGCTCCGCGCCGGGGCCGCCGGGCTTTCTATCAGTTATTGGTACGCTAAAGCGTCCCCCGGTGTTGCGCACCCCGCGGTTTGAACCGCCGCCGTGTATGCAAAATAGACGGTAAGGAGCACTGCCAGATGGATACCCGCACCGACGCCGACAGAGACAACACCGTGGACGAGGACCTGAACCCCGCGCCCGCCGCCCACCCCGGGCTGACGGAGCCGCGGACGACATCGGAGACGCCCGCCCCGAACGCCGCCCCGCTGACCGAGGCGGCGGGGGTGCCCGGGTACGCCCCCCTCGGCGGCGTGATGCAGCCGCTGGCGGGCGCGACCTCGCCTCCGACCCTTGCCGACCGCGTCCCGCGTGACGCGGCGGTAAGTGAAAACCCGCCCCCGGCGCTAACACCCGTCACGCACGCGGAGCGGCGCACGCCCCGCGCCGGGGGCGCGGGACAGGACCCGCTGGACGACCCCGAGCGGGAGGAGACGGCGGCGAACCGGTAGACGCACGGGACACGTACCCCGGCGGCGTGAAAAGACAGTCGGGGCCGGCGCGCGAAGATCGCGCGCCGGCCCCGGACGATTCGTCCCCCGTCCGCCTACCGGCGGACCAGCACGCTGCGGTAGCGCATCTCCGAATCGTCGAAGATGCCGTCGACCGTCAGGTCCACCGTCATCCGGTCCGCGGACTGCTCGCGCACCTTCGCCTCCATGCGGAGCGCCGGGTCCACCTCGGTGATCTCCTCCTGGTCGATCTGGCCGTTGCCGTTGTCGTCCTGGCGGATCTCGCGCACGGCGATCACGATCGTGTCCGAGCCGTCGTCGTAGCTCCACGTGCCCGTCGCGGTTCCCGCGGCCGCCGCGGGGTTCGACCCGTCGCGGAACGTCCCCGCGAACGAGCCGTCGGAGCGCAGGTCGAGCGTGTCCGTGCCGCCGCAGGTAACCGACAGCCCCTCGCCGAGGTCAACCTCCGCCGGGCACGCCTGCGTCCCGCCGCTCGCCGACGCGCCGATCTCTGCCACCCGCCAGTTGCCCGCCACCCGGCCCCGCTCCTCGTCGCCGCCCCCGCCCCCGCCGCTGCCGACGCCGCTGAGCCAGCGCCCTCGTCACATCGCAGCGACGAGGCCGCGTCGCTCTCGTCGCGCTCAGAC
>DATLHN010000363.1:0-18912 GCA_035539875.1 Armatimonadaceae bacterium | reverse complement strand
GGGAGGGGGAGAAAGTGGGCGGACCGGTCGAGGGAGTAACCGCCTCCTCTCCCGGCTCAGCCTCCCCTCGGAAGGGCAGGGGGGAAGGGTTAATCACGGCTCGCGCTGCGGGTCTCTGCGCTCTTCCGCGCCGACCCCGAGGCGGTGGACGGCGATCAGGTCGTTGAGCGCGTGGAGTTTCCGAATCAGCCCGTCGATGTGCTCCACGGAAGGACTCTCGAAGTCGATCCGCATGACGGCGGTCCCCGCCGACTTGTTCGAGTTCGTGTGGATCCCCAGGATGAACGTCCGGTTTTCGGAGAATATCTCCGTGACGTCGCGCAGCAGGCCGACGCGGTCCACGGTCTCGATGATGATCCCGGTCTCGAAGCGCGCGTTATCCGCGGGTGACCAGTCCACGTCGACCAGGCGCTCGCTCTCCGTGGCGCGCCAGTTCGCGACGTTGGTACAGCCTTCGCGGTGCAGGACCATTCCCTTGCCGCGCGAGACGTAGCCCACCACGCCGTCGCCGGGCACCGGCAGGCAGCACTTGGCGCGCGAGATGGCGACCCCGTCCACGCCGCCCGGCGCGATGGAAAGCTTCCCCTTGTTGCCGCCGCGCCCGCGGCCGATCTTGATCTCGCCCTCGTCGTGGTCGATCTGGGACTCGGCCTTCAGCCGGTTCACCACCACGCCGAGCGCCGTGTCGCCGAAGCCGACCGCCGCGTACAGGTCCTCCACCGATTCCTTGTTGAGGGCGTTCGCGATCGCGAGCATCCGCTTGTGGTCTTTGAGGATATCCGGCGGGACGCTCTGGTGGCTCAGTTCCGCCGCCACGAGGTCGCGCCCCTTGATCAGGTTCTCGCCGTAGCGCAGTTTGCGGAAGTAGCCCTTGATCTTGCTGCGGGCGTGACTGGACTTGGTGAACAGGAGCCAGTCCAGCGACGGGTTCGCCTGCGGGCGGGTGACGATCGAGCAGATGTCGCCGTTCTGGAATCGGTAAGAAAGCGGCACGATCTTGCCGTTCACCTTCGCCGCCGCCGCGTGCTCGCCGACGTCCGAGTGGATGCGGAAGGCGAAGTCGACCGGCGTCGCCCCGGCGGGCAGGTCGATGACGTCGCCCTTGGGCGTGAAGACGAAGACCTGGTCCGTGAACAGGTCGGAGACGACCGAGGTCAGGAACTCGGTCGAGTCCCGGCTGTCCTGCTGCCAGTCGAAAAGCTGCTGGCGCAGGAACGCCATCTTGCGGTCGAAGCCCGTGTTGCCGGCCTTCGCCCCCTCGCCCTGCTCCTTGTACGCCCAGTGCGCGGCGACGCCGAACTCGGAGACGCGGTGCATCTCCCAGGTGCGGATCTGGATTTCTAGCGGCTCGCCGCGCGGCCCGTACACCTTGGTGTGGAGCGACTGGTAGAGGTTCGGCTTGACCTTGGCGATGTAGTCGTCGAACTTGCCGGGGATGGGCAGGAACAACTTGTGGACGATGCCCAGCGCGGTGTAGCACTCCTCGACCGTGTTCGTGATGACCCGGAGCGCGATCAGGTCGTAGATGTCGTTGAAGTCAACCTCCTGCTTGCGCATCTTGTTGTAGATGCTCCACAGGTGCTTGGGCCGCCCCTGGATCTCCGGCTCCACCCCGGCCTTCTCGAACGCCTCGCGCAGCTTGAAGATGGCGTCGCGGATGTCCTTCTCGCGGTCCCGGCGCGTGCGCGCGATCTTCTCGGTGACGTCCTGATACTGCTCGGGGTAGAGGTACTTGAACGCGAGGTCTTCCAGCTGCCACTTGATCTGCCAGATGCCGAGCCGGTGCGCGAGCGGCGCGAAGATCTGCATCGTCTCCTCGGCCACCCTTTTTTGACGGTCCTCCGGAAGTCCCTGGAGGGTGCGCATGTTGTGCAGGCGGTCGGCGAGCTTGATGACCATGACCCGGAAGTCGCGCGCCATGGCGAGCAGGATCTTGCGCAGGTTCTCGGCGGAGGAGCGCGCCTCCAGGCGCTTCTTGCGGCGGGGGTCGGCCGCGGCCGTCTCCCTCTCCTTCTCCGCCGCCTCGCGCGCGGCGGCGGCGAGCTGGGGGTCGCGCCGCTCGAAGTCGACGAGCTTCAGCTTGGTGACGCCCTCGACCATGTCGGCGATCTCGTCGTCGAACTCCTCGGCGAGCTGGTCCCGGCTGACGCCGCAGTCCTCGACGACGTCGTGCAGGAAGCCGGCCGCGATGCTCGGCGTGTCCATTTCCAGCGACGCCAGGATGTCCGCGACCTCGATCGGGTGCTTGATGTACGGCTCGCCGGTGCGGCGGAACTGGCCCTCGTGCTTCGCGGCGGCGTAGTCGTGGGCGTGCCGGAGCACCGCCACGTCCGCGTTCGGATTGTAGCGCTTAACCCGCTGAAGGATCGTCTCGATGTTCGCCGCCATTGTTTGTGAATGATATTATGCGGCAGGGAAAAGCGAGTGTCAACGTGAGAACCCGTCGCCTGCTATCGCCTGCCGCCGCTTCAGCCGGACTCGTCTGCCTGCTGGCCGCGCTCCCCCTCGCCGGGTGCGGCGGCGGGGGCGGGACCGGGACGCCCGGCTCGTTCATCGACATCAACGGCTTCCAGATAGGCACGCCCCGCGGCCCCGCCCCGACCGAGCAGACCCGCGAAGCCGTCCGCCACATCCTGCGCGAGATCGTCCCCCCAGGCAGCACTCCCCCTGTGCAGACCACCTACACCTTCGAGGGCAGATACACGGCGACCCTCGTCTGGAAGCCGGGCGTGGCAGGCTCCTCGGGCCGGATCGACGGGCCGACGCCGGGCCTGCCCGCCGTCTTCCAGGTCAGCGCCGTCGGGACCACGGCGCAGTACGCCAACTTCTCGCTGGAGTACGTCGAGCGGTAACGCGATTCGGCTCAGCCCTTCCGAATGTCCTTGACGACCAGTTCCATGCGGACGCGGCCGTTCCACTCGCTGATCTTCGGGGTGTAGGCGATATCCACCTCGTCGCCCATGCTGAGGCGATCGGCCCACTCGCCGTTGCGGAACCAGACCCCCTTGATCCCCTGCGTCGAGCCCGGCAGCCGCACCCAGAGTCCCAGCGTCGCCCCCTCGCGCCCCATCTTCTTGCACTCCAGCACCGTCGCGCCGCGCGTCGCGAACACCGGCTCGTCGTTGCCCTTGCCGAACGGCGCGAGCCGCTCCATCGCCTCCACCAGGGGGAAGGTCAGCGCGCCGCCGTCGGTCAGTTCGGCGTCGACGGGGAGTTCCGGCGGGGCCAGGTCCACCATCACCTCGCCCGCCGCCAGTTCGTGCATCCGGTCGCGGAACGCGGCCAAGTTCGCCGACTTCAGCGAGACGCCCGCCGAGAGCGAGTGACCGCCGTAGCGCTCCAGCAGCGCGTCGCACTCCACCAGCGCCGCGTGCAGCTTGAACTTGCCGTCCGAGCGCGCCGAGCCGTGGTACAGGTCCTGGTCCGCGTCGTAGGAGAGCAGGATGACCGGGCGGCGCATCTGCTCGGCGATGCGCGCCGCCGCCACGCCGACCACGCCCTTGCCCCAGCGGTCGCGGGCGAGGACCATCACGCGGCGGTCCTTGTTCTCGTCGAGCATCGCGTCGAGCATCGCCTCGGTGGTCACCCGGGCCGTCTCCTCGCGGCTCCGCTCCGCCAGCGCGCCGAGCTGGCCCGCCAGGTCCTTCGCCTCGTCCGCGTCGCGCGTCACCAGCAGGCGGTACGCCAGGTCGGCGTCCTCCATACGCCCGGCGGCGTTCAGGCGCGGCCCCAGCTTCCAGGAGATGCTCTCCGCGTCCAGCGTCCGGTTCCACAGGTCCATGCTCTCCAGAAGCGCCTTGAGGCCCGTCTTCTTCCCCTGCGCCAGCGTCCGCAGCCCGTGCGCGACGAGGATGCGGTTCTCGTCGATCAGCGGGGTGACGTCCGCCACGGTGCCGACGGCGACCAGGTCCACGTAGTTGTAGCGGAACGCCGTGCGGTGCTGCGGCATGATCCGGGCTACCAGCGCGTCGAGCAGTTTGAAGGCGACGCCCGCGCCGCAGAGCGCCTGGAACGGGGCCTTGCTGTCGAGGCGGTAGGGGTTGACCACGGCGACCGCTTCCGGCAGTTTCTCCTCGGGCCGGTGGTGGTCGGTGACGATGACGTCGAGGCCGAGTGACTTCGCGTGCGCGACCGGCTCCACGGCGCAGACGCCGCAGTCGGCCGTCATGATCAGCCGCGCCCCCGCCTCCCGCGCCTTCTCGACGCCGACGACCTGGAGGTCGTACCCGTCGCTGCGCTTCGGGACGAAGCCGACGACGTTCGCCCCGAGAGCCGCCAGGGCCCGCATGCACAGCGCCGCGCTGGTGACCCCGTCGGCGTCGTAGTCGCCGTGGACGAAGATCTTCTCGTTCTTCTCCAGCGCGAACGCCAGCCGGTCCACCGCAGCCTCGACGTCGGGCAGGAGGTACGGGTCGTGCAGGTCTTCCAGACGCGGCTCGAGGAAGCGGCGGGCCTCCTCGACGCTCGTGACGCCACGCCCGAGCAGCAGTTTCCCGACGAGCGGGTGCAGGTTCAACTCGCCCGCGAGATCGCGCGCGGCGTCCTCGTCCGTTTCGGCGATCTTCCAGGTCAGGGCGGCGGGGGGCGGCAGTTCGGCGGTTTCAACGGGCATAATAGAAAAAGAGCCAGCGGGAGGCTCTCACGCTCCCGCTCGCTCCTTCATTGTACAGCCAATCCCCGCCGATGACCGAAGCCCGGGGGCGTGTGGTACCCTCTTGGACGGGTCCCCCGGCGGCGCGTACCCTCCCGGGTCCCTTTCAACGAATCGCCAAGGAATCTGCGCACGCAATGAGCATCAGCACCCGCCTCTGGGGCGTCTTCGACAACGACTGGAAGAGCAACTGCCGACGCTGGCACCGCTTCGGCGGCAACCCCGCCCTGCCGCCCGCGGGGACGACGTGGAAGCGCCAGTGGACGGCGAACCCCGACCTGCGATACCGCGAGGAGGACGGGACGCTGCTCGTCTACTACCGCGGTCACGGCGTACTGCCGGAGGACGCGCGCGACTGCGACCGCCTCGCCGTCGCCCGCGTCGACGCGCTCGGGCCGGACGGCCTGCGCTTCACCGACCTGAACGGCGGCGCGCCCATCGTGGACGTCGGCCCGCCCGGCGCGTTCGACGGCGCGGAAGCCCTCGACCCCACCGCGGTCGCCTTCCAAGGACGCGTCTTCCTCTACTACTCCGCCATCGGCCCCGGCGACGACAGCGTGGGCCTCGCCGTCAGCACGGACGGCGCCACGGGCGAGCGGTTCGAGAAGTTCGGGAAGGTGCTGACAGCGCGCGCACCTTCCGCTCTGGCGTGGCAGGGGAAGGTGTACCTGCTCTGCCAGAGGTTCCTGCCGGGCGACGCCGCGCGACAGCAGTGGTGCTTCTACCTGTTCGTCTCCGACGACGGCTACCACTTCGAGCCGGTCCAGGAGGAGCCGATACTGACCGGCAGCGCTGGGGCATGGGATGCCTACTCCGTGGTGACCGGACGCCTGCTCCCGGGCGAGGACGGTTGGTTCTATCTGCTGTTCGGCGGCTCGTCCTACCGATCCGACGAGCCGGAGCACTTCGGGCTGGCACGCTCGCGCGACCTGGTGAACTGGGAGAAGCACCCGGGGAACCCGATCTTCGGCGCGGGCACGCGCGGCGAGCCGGACGGGGCGGCCATTTGGTTCCCGGCGCTCCACGAGACCGAGACGCACTTCCACCTGCTCTACGAGGGCAGCGAGGGTCCCTACGCCTGGAACCTGCACTCGACTATCTGCCTCGCCTCGCTCCCCAAGGCCGACCGATAACACACCGGTAACACACCGGACCGGCACGAAAAGGGCCGCCCCCGTCACGAGAGATCGCGACGGGGGCGGCCCTGTTTGGCCGTAACGAGTAGCCCGCCTACATGCGGCGCTTGCGGCGCGCGGGAGTCGAGGGCAGGCCGGTGGTCGGCGCGGCGGTGCCGTCGCTGGCGGGCCGGTCGGCCGCGGACGCGCCGCCCGGCGTCGGCGTTCCGGAGCGCGGAGTGCGCGCGGCCGTCGGTCGCGGGGCGGAGGGCGTCGTCGGCCGACGCTCCGCTCCCCCGCCGCCACCGGACGAGCGGGGCGGCGTAGAGCCGCCGCCGCCCGCGATCGCGACCGACGATCCCTTGCCGCCGAAAAGGCGCTCCCAGTCCACCACGATCTGCGCCGCGTTGAAGATCGACGAGTACGTTCCGGAGATGATGCCGATCAGCAGCGCGGCGTTCAGCGGGCGGATCGTCGGGCCGCCGAAGATCAGCAGCGAAAGCAGGACCAGGATGACCGTTACGCCCGTGTAGATGGAGCGGGTGAACGTCTCGTTGATGCTGTCGTTCACCAGATCGGGGAACGACATCCGTCCGCCCTTGAGCTTGAGGTTCTCGCGGATGCGGTCGAAGATGACGATCGTGTCGTGGACCGAGAAGCCAATGTCGGTCAGCGCGGCGGTGACGAACAGCGAGTCCACCTTCCAGTTCAGGGTCAGGCCGAGGATCGCGAACAGGCCGACCAGGAGCAGAACGTCGTGGAGCATGGCGATGATTGCCGCGACGCCGAACTTCAGGCCGTTCGCCAGCCCGCCCATGGCGAACCGGAACGCCAGGTAGACGACGATGAAGATCGACGAGAACAGGATCGACGTCAGCGCGTTCTGCGTCAGCTCCGACGAGATCGCGGAGCCGATGAAGCCGAACTCCTGGCGCGTCACCTGCTGACCGGCGAACGACTGACTCAGCCCGGCGACCACTTTATCGGCGTCCTGCGCGGACATTTCCACGTTATCCGCCTTGCGGGGGAAGCGGATAATGACCGTGTTGTCGCCCGCGATCTGCGCGGCGGCGTCCTCAAACCCCTGCGCGGTGACCGCCTTCTCGATCTCCTCGCGGCTCGGCGTGTCCTGCGAGAACTTCACCGTCACTTCCGAGCCGCCGGTGAACTCGATACCCCGCTTGAACCCGCCCATGCCCACGGCTACCAGGCCAGGAACGATGATCAGTAGCGACAGAAGGTAGAAGGCAACGCGGTGCTTGACCGTGTTGAACCTCGGGTGCCACACCCGGTCGACGCCCCACATCTTGTGGTTGCGCCCTGCCGGCGTGTTCACCACGAGCAGCAGCAGGGTGCGCGTGACGGTGATCGCGGTAAACATCGAGATCGCGACGCCGATAAGCAGCGTCAGCGCGAAGCCGCGCACCGGGCCGGTCCCGAAGTTGTAGAGAAGCAGCGACGTCACCGCGGTACAGACGTTCGAGTCGAAGATCGCGGAGAAGGCGCGCGAGAAGCCGGTCTCGATGGCGCGCACCAGCGGCTTGCCCTCGCGAAGCTCCTCCTTCGTGCGCTCGAAGATCAGGACGTTGGCGTCGATCGCCATGCCGATCGAGAGGATGAAACCGGCGATGCCCGGAAGGGTGAAGGTCACCGGGATCAGCAGGAAGATGGCGTAGGTGAAAAGGGTGTAGAGCAGCAGCGCCAGACACGCCACCGCGCCCGGCAGCAGGTAGGTCGCCACCATGAAGACGACGACCGCGCCGACGCCGACGAGGCCCGCCGTCAGGCTGCTCTGGACCGCCTCGCGGCCGAGCGTCGCCTCGACGCTCTGCTGCTGCACGATCTTGAGAGGCACCGGCAGCGCGCCGCCGTTCAGGTAGTCCGCGAGCTGCTTCGCCTCCTGGACTGTGGAGAACGGCGAGATCTGCGCCCGGCCGTTCAGGATCGGCTCGTTGATGTTCGGGGCCATCAGGATGCGACCGTCGAGGTAGATCATCAGGATCTCGTCGGAATGGTCGCGGGTGAAGTTCCCGAACTTGGTGCGCCCCTCGCGGTTGAACTCCAGGTCCACCAGGGCCTCGGTGCCGCCGCTCGGGTTGAAGCCCGCGCGTGCCGTCGGCAGCAGGTCGCTCCCGGTCATCTCCAGCCGCGCGGACGACAGGAAGGTGTTGAACCCCTTCATCTCCTCCGCGAGGGCGTCCAGCTTCTTCGCGTCTTCCGGCGTCAGCCGTACGGTCTTGCCCCCGGCCGCCACGTTCAAGTCGGGCAGCGGCTCCGGCAGCGGCGTCTCGACCGCCTTGTCCGGGGTCTTCGCGCTGTTCTCGATCAGCTCGCTCAGTTCCTGGTTGATGTGGAACAGGTCCCGGTACGACTTATTCGTCTGCCGGTCGTTGATCAGGAACTGTTCGCGCTTGCCGTTCTCGCCGCCCACGGACTCGAACTGGTAGCGGCCGAGCCGGTTCTTGTTCGTCACCCAGTCCGGGCTGTAGTAGAACTGGAGCTGCGCGGTGTTCTGGAGCTGTTCCAGGATCTGCGACTCGTTGCGGACCGCGGGCAGCTCCACGATGAACTGGTTGTCCCCCTTGGGCAGGATCACCGGCTCGGAGACGCCGTTGGCGTCCACGCGGTTGCGGATGGTGTTGAGGACGGCGTTGCGGGTGTCCTGGTCCCACTTCTGATCCGTGCCCAGTTTGTCGGTCTGCGCCTCCAGGACGACGCGCGCGCCTCCCTGGATGTCCAGACCCAGCTTCGGGCGGGGGAAGACCTTGCCCAGCGCGGAGTTCGGCGCGAGGACGGGCAGGAAGATGACGGCAAGCGCCAGGACGGCGAGCGCCGCGATGAGTGCGGCCAGCTGCTGCGGTTTCAAGAGAAAACCTCGAAAAATCGGTTGGTGTTGGCGCTGCGGGAACGCGAAGCGTGCGCACGTGGCGCGCCCCGCAGGGAGAGACGCCCGTCCGGAACGGGGCGTTTAAGGTCAAAGAAGTATACGGTTGCGGGGGGGCTCTGTCAAGAATCCCCCCGCGCGCCGCACCTCGCGCCCGGTGCGAATACCGGAAACGTCCCCCGTGACCGTAAAGGCGGCGCGGCAGGCAGGCATAATCTCAATTAGCAGACGAGCACGCGAGCCCAAGGAGCGAGCCCCCGACATGAACGCACAGCAGCATCAGACACGGTGCCGAAAACACCTACGAAGGCGGGTCCTGGCGACGGCGGCGCTGTCGCTGCTGTCCCTCGGCGGCGTGGCAGTGCGGCCCGCTCAGGCACAGTTCGTCGACCCCGGCGAACTGCTCAAGGAAGGGGTCAAGACGGTGGCGATCGGCGCGGCGGTCAACGCCGCCGCGAAGCCCCTCAACCAGTTCATCAATACGGTCACCCTGAGGCACGGGATTCAGGACCGGCAGACGACCAAAGTCGTGCCGATGCTCTCGCTCGGTGACAAGGGCTACATCGGCGGCGCTCAGGTCTCCGGCCCCGCCGCCTCGCTGGCGAAGGTGAAGGCCGTCTGGCAGGTCGAGGGCTCGAAGAAGATCGGCGACGGCGTCTACCGCGTCAAGGCGCTCGTCCCCTCCGACTCGCTCAGCCCGCTTTCGATCCGGCGCGTGCAGAAGGTCGGCATCAACGCCGTGATCGACGTCGCGACCGGAGGCCCCCTCCGCAAGGAGGGGCCGTACTCGAAGGGCGTGCGCGGCGTGGACATCGCCAAGACTGCCGCCATCGCCGTGGCGGTGAACGCCGCCGCGCGCCCCATCAACGACTTCGTCAACACCGTGACGCTCAACAAGAGCGCCCTTTCCACGAAGGTCGTCCCCGCCGCGACCCTCGGCGAGAAGGCGTTCATCGGCGCGGCGCAGCTCTCCGGCTCCACGACGACGCTCCCGCAGGCGAAGGCGCTGTTCCAGTACGAGGACCTGTTCGACCGGGGCCGCTTCCGGGTGAAGATCCTCATCCCGGTCAACGGGGTCAACGTCACGAAGATCAAGCGCGTCCAGGGCGTCGGCCTCACCGCCCTCCTCGACACGACCATGACCCGGCAGGTCGACTCCCTTCAGGCCCGCCGCCCTGAGCAGCAAGGCGGAGGCAGCAGCCGCGGCCAATCCCTCCCCTTCCCCGGCGGCGACGCCGTGCGCCTCCCGGGCGGCCTCGCGCCGAACGGGGTCGATCCGCGGCGTACCCTCCCGCCCGGCATCGCGAAGAAGTACGGTCTCGGCAGGCACGACAACGGCAGGCACAAGGGCTGGGACAAGCAAAAGGAGAAGGGCAAGGGTAAAGGCCGGGACCGCGACGACGATTAGACGGGCTGATCGAAGAAGCAGGGCGGGCGTCCTCACCGGAGGACGCCCGCCCTGCCGCTATTTGCCGCTCCTGTAGATTGCAGCGCCAGGAGCTTCCAGGAGATACTTCTGCAGGGCCTTCTGGTTCGCGGTGAGAGTCACGACATAGAACTCGCCGGCTTCCCCGAGGGCCGTCACGCTCTCCGCCAGGGCGCCTGCGACCCGTTGCGAATCGCTTTCCGTAGTCAGGCGGCGCCATCCGTGGGTGAGCGTGACTCCAAGAACGAACAGGGGCTTATCCGGGAAGTGGACCAGTTCCTTGCGCGCCAGGTAGGCCTCGGCCACGTCCGCGTTCGCAGCCACCTGCGACCGTATGCGCTCGACGGTCTCCGCGCTCAAGCCATGCGGCAGATACCGTACGCCCTTACCTATTAGCTTTTCCCGCTCCTCGGCCGCATCGTCTTCCAGGTCAGCCTGGCGGACCGCCCGGCGGTACACCTCGCGCGCCGCCTCGTCGTCGCCCCGCCTCTTGTGGAAGTTGTGGATCAGTTGGAGCGAGGCCAGGACGGCGTCGGGCGTTCGCTCCATCGCGGCGTCCAGGTAGGTAATGCCGTTCGCATCGTCCTTGTCAAGCAGCAGGCGACCGACGTTGTAGAGCGCGGCCGCGGACAGGTTGCGGTGGAGCTGATTGCCGCCGTCGTCAGCCATCTGCCCAACCGCATAATACAATGGCAGTGCCTCATCCGGTGTTCGGTATTCCTCCACCAGCCCGGCGCGCTGCATCCGCTCCTCCAGGGAAAGTGTCCCCGCCTCAGACCTCGCGTCCAGCTGAGCGAGGACCTGCCGTTCCTGCTGAACGACACCATGCTGAGCCTGCCAGGCGGGAGCCACGCTCTGCCGCCAACGGCCATCGAGAGCGGAGGCGAGCCGCAGGAGATTCGGTCCGAAAAAGCGTTCCGCAGCGGTCTCCTCGATGGCGGGAGGGATGCGTGCCTCTTCGCCAAGGGCTTTGAGCCGATCGACGAGTGCCGGGTGCGTGTCCGCGACGCCGGTCTCCACGCGCAGAGCCTCACGGAGTGCGGCCTCGGCATCGTCCGGGGCATTGCGCAGGGCGGTGCCCCCGTGAAAGCCCCGCACAAGCTGCGAGAAAGGGGCTTCCGGCGGAGTCGGGCTGAGTTTGACGCTCTCACGCACTCCCTTCCAGAATTGTTCTTCGAGGAACTTGTTCTGGGCCGGCAGAAGGCAAAGTGCGTCCGCTGCAATGCGCGGATTGGTCAGACTTCCAGCACAACGGTCCGCCTCGTATTCGTCGATGCGCATCAAGGGGAACGACCACGCCTTGAACACGGGCCCGTACCAATTGAGGAACCCACTCAGCACCGCACCGGCAATGCCGCCCTCTTGTTCGAGCTGCCCGATCAGCCGCGCCCAGGACGCCTCTACGCGGTATACCCAGCCGCTAAACCGTCCGTGCCCACCGCGCAAGTGTCCCAGTTCGTGCGCAACGACCGAGCGAAACTGATCGGGCGAAAGCGCCTGCATCAGCGGCAGACCGACGATGAGGTTGTTTTCCTGCCATCCCAAGACGCCGAGGCGGGGTCGCTGGTAGACGGACGCGTTGAAGTCTTCGCTCAGGAAGATGTTGTGAAACTTTGGCGCGCCGAGGCTTCTCGTCATTTCGTCGACGCCACGGAACAACTCCGGGGCGTCCGCGCGCGTCAACCGGAGGCCGTCCGGCTTCTGGAAGCGGACGTACAGGGCTCGAAGGAGGATGAACGCGAAGACGATCAGGATGACGAAAAGTTTCGCCGCCCCCGCGTTGCCCGCATTACGGCTCAGGAACAACACAACGAACACGCCGACCAGCAACAGTAGGACGGTGACCAGCATGGCGAGGATGAACCCGTAGCCAAGCGCGGCCAGGAGTCCTACCTTCAGGCGATAACCGGCGGGGTCGCGACTGGCCTCCCCCTCCAGACGGCGAACGAGGGCTTCGAACTGCTCTCGCTTCACGTGACGTATCCTCCTCTCCACCAACATATTTAAGTAACAATGATGCGCCGCGGATGGAAACGGCTATACCAGCCCGAGGTCGACGGCGGACATCGTGATCGGCTGCCGGACGGATGCCTGGAACGCGGCGTACAGGAACCGCTCGGCGGCGCGCAGGTCGGTACCGAAGCGCGCCCGGAGAGCCTCCAGCGCGTCCTCGCCGAGGGTCGCGTGCTCGACGTCCGGCAACGCCGCCCACTCCAGCCGTCGCACCAGCGCGGCCCGGAAGTGCGCCTCGTCCAGCGCGTCGAGCCAGACTACCCGCAGCGGCATTTTGCGGCGCGCGAACAGCGGGGCGAACGACTCGTGCGTGCCCAGGAGCAGCCGGACGCCGTGCCGCGACGCCTCGGCCAGCAGACGGCCGCGTTCGCGGCCCGAGAGCCGCTGCGCTTCGTCGAGACAGAAGACGTCGAGGGAGCTGGTGAGCGCGGTGCGGTAGTTTCGCGCGCCGGTCGGAAGGTACTCCTCCGCCACGCGCCGCCCCGCCCGCTCCAGAGACGCCGCCGCCGCGATCAGGCTCGTGGACTTGCCCCGCCCGGCCTCGCCGCGTATCTCCACGTGCGCCGCCTCCGCCCGCTCCGGAAGCGCGACGGCGACCGCCTCCGGCAGTAGCGCGACCTCGCGCCACTCGTCGGCGGTGAGCACGCGGAAGGGGTTGCAGCGAAAGCCCGCCGACCGCAGCGGGAAGAAGGGATTGACACCGGCAGCGGCGTTGCCGCTCAGCGTTGCGCCGCCGACCAGGCGGCGAGGACGAACGGCTGCTCGTGGCGCGGGTTCACCGCCCAGGGAACGTCCAGGTCTACCTCGACTGCCCAGACGATGTTCACGTACACGCCCGCGTAGCTCCACGGGTCGCGCGGCGCGAGGAACTCGAACGGAAAGGTCGTCGGCTCACCCGCCCGGAGCGTGCCCTGGAAGACGTCTCGCTCCTGGACCACGGCCCGGTCCCGGTCGCCCCGCCCCTCGGTGTGCCAGGCGAGGCGCAGGTACGCGTGGTTGCACTTGACCTCTTTGGCCGTGCGGATCGTGAGCGTCCCCGCCACCGTTTCGCCCGGTGCGAACGCGCGCAGACCGTCACTCATCGGCACGCCGGTCTGAAACTCCACCCGGATATCGGTGTCCGGGGCCAGGTTGCGCATCATGCGGAAAGCCCCCCGGCGACCGGCGACGCCGACGCTGCCCGCTCGGGCACGACCACGACGGCGTAGTCGTCCTTCACGTCCGGCCACTTCGCGATCGCCACGTTCACCTTCACGAAGTACTCGATCTTGTTGTTGGAAGCCTGGAAGGTGTGCATGGTGTCCGGCGGCACGGTGAACGTCTGGGAGAACTCCAGCACCTCACCAGGGTTGTAGGTGCGCCCGGGCGCGGAAACCGAGCCGAGGATCTCTTCGTGCGTGTCGGTGTAGCGGTCGGTTCCGCGCGTGTACGAGGCCGACTCGCGCTTCACGAACTCCGCCCTCGCCGTCTCGACTACCAGCGACGACTTGAACTCCTGGCGATACGAGAACTGGAAGGACTCCCCGAGCCGCAGCAGATCCGAGGAGACGCTCACCTGTGGGGGCGTGACCTTGAGCGCGCGGAGCGTCGGCAGAAGTCCCGCCGCCAGCAGGACGCAGCCGATGGCGACGAACAAAAGGCTGAAAAGGAATCCGAAGATTCCCGCGCCGCCGCTGCCGCGGCTTCCGATCAGAGCAAAAACGGCGAACAGGAGCGAGACCCCCGTCCAGAGCGCGCCGAAGACGAGCAGGAATCCCCGTCCCGCCGCGCTCTGCCCGGACGGCTTCATCTGTTTGTGCACGCAGCAGTCCTCCGAGAAACGATCGGCCTGTTACCGGTACCCGTGTTCAGAACCCGGACGACTCGTAGCAGTCGCGGCCGGGCGCGCAGACGCGGGGGCCGACGATGTCGTCGTCCGGTCCGAGGACCGTCATGGTGTGGAGGCAGTGGAAGTGGTGCGCGGTGCCGCCGCGCGTCTCATCCTCGTCCTGCTCCTCCGGAATCCCAGAGGGACGCCCCGTGTCCAGCGTCACGTAATCCATCTTGGTCCGAAGTTGGAGGCAGCGGCGGTAGGGAACCGCCACCGCCGCCTCCGACTGCGCGACCGGCGCCGAAATCTCGGCCTGCTCCGGCATGCGTCCCACTCCTTTACGACTGCTTCGATTCCTCGAGACCGCCCGCCGCTGCCGCCGCCACTTCGGCTTCCCCGGCGGCGGGCCCGACGCCCC
The DNA here is from genome assembly GCA_035539875.1 of Armatimonadaceae bacterium. Taxonomy (GTDB): domain Bacteria; phylum Armatimonadota; class Armatimonadia; order Armatimonadales; family Armatimonadaceae; genus CALEKU01. The sequence continues at coordinate 4,595 of DATLHN010000363.1, read as the reverse complement.
GCGCGGCGGCGGCGCGGCTCGCGCGCCGACTCCGGGCGATGAGCGAAGAGCGCAGCGCGCTCAGGACGACGCTCGGCTCGGAGCCGCGGGGCAGCCAGCCCGCCGCGCCTGCGCTCGTCGCCCGGTCCCGGTCCTTGCGCCCGCCGATCACGAACAGCGGGATGTCGCGGGTGACGTTGTCCGCGACTAGGTCCGCCAGAAGTTCCCAGCCGTCCCGGTCCGCCAGGCGCGGGTCCAGCGCGATGGCGGTCGGCTTGATCGTGCGCGCCAGTTTCATCCCTTCGTCCGCCGTGAACGCCAGCGCGACGCGGTAATTGCCGCTCTGCAGCGCCTGGGACATCATCTCGACGCTCTCCGGGTCGCCGTCGATCACCAGCACGACTCCCGCGGAGCCCGTTCCCACTACGACCCCGCCCCTCGGCGGCGCCGGCTCCTTGGCCTTTCGCGGCGCGCGCGCCGCGGATCGCGGCGGGCTGGTGCCGACTTCCGGTGCGACGGCCGGGGCTACGGGCAGCGGAGGCTCCGTCGCCGTCGTCAGATCCCCGGCCTGAGCCACCGGAGCCTGCTGTGCCACCGATTCGGGCGCGGAGGCAGCGGGCGTTGGCATCGGAGTCGGCTCTTTGACGGCGGGCGGGGGGGGCGTCGTCGGCGCGACCGCGGTGCCCGTGGCCCCGGCCTTCGCGCCGACGGTGGCGGTCCGACGGGGGGCGGAAGTCCGGGACGCGCGGCGGATCGCCTCGGCGCGCTCGCGGGTCAGTTCCTGCTCCAGTTCCAGCGCCCGGTCGGCATGGGAGCGGGCCTCGGACTGTGCCTCCGCGAGCGACTTCTTCAAGTCCTCGATCCAGCGCTCGGCCTCTGTGAGCCGCGCAAGACGCTCGGCCACAACGGGCGAGGCGTCCGCGCCGGCGCTTGCCGCTCCGGCGATCGCGCGGTCCGCCTCGTCGCGGGCCGCCGCGATCTCACGCTCGGCGCGCTCCTGCTCGGTCTTGATGCGCTCCTCGCTGCGGTTCACCTGGGCGCGCAGGCGCTCTATCTCCGCCTGCGCCTGTTGAAGGCGTCGCTCGAGCAGGGCGATGTCGCCGCCGCCGCTGCCGCCCCCCTCCTGGCGCGCCCGCATCTCGTTGATCTGCCGGTCCGCGCCTTCGAGGTTGACCTCCAGTGCGTCCAGGCGACCACGCGTCTCGCGAAGCTGCCGGGTGCGGTCACTGAGAAGGAACAGACAGACCGCACCGAAGACCATGCTCATTATTGCGAAGATGGTTTCCGCCATGCCCAACTTGCTCCTTTCCGCAAACCTTACGCCATCGGCGTGAAAAAACCTGCCCCGGAGCCAGCGCGGCATAAAATAAAGCGCTACGGGGCGGCGGACACCGCCTCCGCCGCGGCGGCGGGAGTGGACGGGGGAGGCGTCTTCCTTTCCCGCGCCAGCGCCGCGGCGGAGGCGATAACCTCCTCCAGGGGAACGCCGGGCGAGGAGGTCATCGCCGACACCCTCGCCGCGGCGACCATACGCCGTTCCCGGTTTTTGCGCGCCAGCATTGCCGAACGGATCGCTCCCAGCAGTACCGCCGAATCCAGGGGGCGCGAAAAAGCCTGAGCCGCTCCGAGATCAAGTGCCCGCTCCCGGTCGCGCGCGGGCGCGACGACGAGCACCGGGATGTCGCGGGTCGCTGCGTCCGCCTTCAACTCCTGAAGCAGTCCCCAGCCGTCCAGCCCCGCAGTTTCGATGTCCAGAACGAGTGCCGCGGGCGGCGCTTCCGACCGGAAGAGGGACAGGACCTCGTCAGCTTGGGACGCATAGGATACCGAATAGTCCGCCACTTCCAGATGCTTGGCGAGCGCCTTCCGCGCCCGACTCTCGCTTTCGGCGAGCAGAATGGGGGTCTTTGACTCTGTTTTACCCCGCGCCGGGGTCGCTGCAACCCTGCTCCCGGTCCGCTTCGCCTCCGATGTGGGTTCCGTCGCCCGCGGCGCGTCCGGGACGGCCGGTAGGTCCCTGGCCGCTGCCGCCGCTGCCGCCGCCGCCGGGCCTTGCCGCTTCTGAATCTCGCCCAGGCGCTGCTCGGCTACCTGCTGCTGGCGTCGGACGCGCTCGTCCGCCTCGGCGCCGACTCTGGCAAGTTCCGCTTGCAGCCGGGCGACCTCCTCGCGAAGCCGCGACGCATCCTCCTCGAAGCGCTGCGCCCGCTCCGCGCTCAGTTCCACATCGTTCTCAGCCCGTGCCAGTGCGGCGGCCAGGCGCTCCGACTCGGAGGAGCCCGCCTCCGACGGCCGCGGAGCACGTTCTCGCGCGGCGGCAGCGGCGCTGCGCTCCAGCGTCTCCGCGCGCTGGCGGGCCGCGTCGCGCTCCGACTCCGCCTGCGACAGGCGCGCGGTCAGGCGCGCGGACTCCGCACGCGCCTCCTCGCGCTCCCGCTCCAGCCGCGCGTAGGCCTCCGCCCCCGACGCCTCCAGGGACTCCTCGTCGTGCCGACCCTGAAGCTGCCGCTCCGCTTCCCGGAGCCGCTCCTCGACCGCGGCGAGTTTCGCCTGCGCCCTGCGGACATCGCGCATACGCGCGCTGAGCGCGACGCCGAGAGCCGCCGCCAGTGCGGCCAGCAGGACCGCGAGGATAACCCAGATGGCTTCCACCATTAGTGGACAACGTTCCTTTCGGATGGGGGATACGTAAGGGAATGGAGCATCCGCCAGACCGCGCGCGTGCGCGCGCCCATCGTACTATTCGGCGACGCAGCGCTCCAGCAACAGGTCACATTTCCCGTAAATGTACGCGGTCGCGAACGGTATAGGGAGGCGCGCCGACAGGACACTTGTGCAAGAAAAGTGCCGCCGGAGTTCCGTAATTACCCCTACTTTTCTTGACAGATTTCGTTTACCGAAGTAAACTCACGGAAACCGTTTACCCCGGTAGACGGTATTATAGCGCAGCAGATCGCCTTGCGGAAAAGGAACGCACCCATGTCCGGCAGCACGCCGCCGCGCCTCGGAAAGTTACAGCTTCGCATCATGCAGGTTCTGTGGGACCGTGGGGACGTCACCGCCCGCCAGATCACCGAGGAGCTTTCGCGGGTCACCCCCATCGCGCACAGCACGGTGCAGACCCTGCTCCGGAAGATGGAGGCGAAGGGCGCGGTTGCGCACGACGCCTCGGAGCGCACCTTCGTCTTTCGGGCGCTTTATCCGCGCAGCGAAGTCAACCACTCGGTCGCCCAGGACATCCTGGACCGCGTTTTCGGCGGCTCGGTCTACGGCCTCGTCTCCCACCTGTTCCGGAGCGAGGAGATATCCGCCGAAGAGATGCGCCGATTGCGTCAGTTGATCGACGAAAGCGAGCAGAAGTTGGCGGGTGACCAAACGCCCCCCGCGCGCGTCGAAACGGAGTAGAGCCATGGACTACGGGGCGTTTCCACTGCTGCTTCCGCTTTCCGAATCCGCCGCGCGCTTCAGCGAGGCGGCGGTCGCCTCCCTGCTGAGCGCCCTGGCGCGGACGACGGTCGTCCTGATCCTGGGCCTGCTCCTGGGCGCGTATCTAGAGCGTCGCGCCGGGGGGGGCGTCGCCCCGGTCGTCCGCGCAGCGCTCTACCGGGTCACGCTGGCCGCCACGGGCCTGGTGCTGCTGGCGACGATCACATCCGGCGGCGTCAGCCCGGCTTCGGCTACCCCGCCGCTCGTTCGCGTGCAGATACCCGGCGTGCCGGAGCCGGTGCGCGAACTGCTCCCCCGCCTTCTTATGGTCCGCGAACTCCGGACGTTCGCGCAAACAGGGTCGCCGGTCGGCGCGCGGAATCGCGTCGTCATGGTGCGCGGCGGCAGGACCGCCCCCGGTTACGAACCCTCGGCGTCGCGCCTCCCCGGCATCTACGCCGGGCTCGTTGCCCTCTACGGGCTCGGCGCGTCCTTCCTGCTCTCCACCCTTGCGCTGGGCGTCTGGCAGCTCCGCCGCCTCGCGCGGGCCGCGCAGCCGCTCCCCGGGGACACGCGCCTCGCGGCGCAGATGAAAGGGGCGTGGCAGGCGGTCCATCCCGCCTCCCCGGCCGGGAAGCGCCCGCTGCCCCGCCTCGTCGCCGCGCCCGACCTGGACGGCCCCTTCATCGCCGACTCCCCCGCCCTGCCGGTCCCAACCGTCTTCGTGCCGACCGGGGCCGCGGACGAGTGGACGGAGGAAGAGGCCCGGGGAATCTTCGCCCACGAGCTGGCGCACCACGCCCGGCGCGACGGGGCCTGGAACCTGGCCGCGCGCGTCCTCACCGCGCTGCTCTGGTGCCAGCCACTGATGCACCTGCTGCGCCGCCGCCTTGAGGAGGCGACCGAGGAGGCGTGCGACCAGGAGGCTCTGAGCGCGGGCGGTTGCGCGCCGCAGTCGCTCGCGCGCTGCCTCCTGGCGCTCGCGGAGCGGCGCAACGACAGCCGCGGCCGCGGCTACCAGCGGCGCACCCCATCGGACCGCCTGCGCGGCCTGGTGCCGACGCTCGGCGCGGTTTCGTCGCCCTTCCGCTCGTCGGTAGGGAGGCGCGTCGAGAGGATACTCGCCTCCGCCGACCGGGGCGAAAGGCCGCGGAGCGCGTTCTCGGCCCGTCTCGCGCTCGGCCTGATGG
>DATLHN010000362.1:0-2088 GCA_035539875.1 Armatimonadaceae bacterium | reverse complement strand
AGGAAGCGAGCCGAAGCCACGCCGACTGGTTCGCCGACCTCGCCGAGCGGGCGGATGAGGGCATTTCGGGCGCGGACCAGCCCGCCTGGCTGGAGCGTATCGACGCCGACCTGGACAACCTGCGCGCGGCCCAGGAGTGGGTGCTGGCGTGGGACCCGCCACGCGCCGTCCAGATGGCCGGGGCCGTCTGGATGTACTGGCATCTGCGCGGGCGTCCCACCGAGGGGCGCTCCTGGCTGGAGCGGGCGCTGGCGGCCTGCCCGGCGGACTCGGAAGGCGACGTGGCAGGGTCCGCGCCGCTGCTGCTGTCCCGGCGGTCCCGGGCGCTCCACGGCGCGGGGACCCTGGCCTGGGTGCAGGGCGACGGCGCGGCGGCGCGGCCGCTCTTCGAGGACGCACTGGGCCTGCGCCGCGCCGTCGGCGACACCGCCGGGGTGGCGGGGACGCTCAACAATCTGGGCCTGTTGGCCTGGTCCCGGCAGGAGCTGGACGAGGCGCGGCGCTTTCTCGGGGAGAGTCTGGAAATCCGGCGCAGGAACGGAGCGACCCCGGCGGCCCTCGCCTCCTCGCTCCACAACCTCGGCGTGGTGAACTGGGAGCGCGGCGACTACGCGGCGTCCCGGTCGGCGTCCCGCGAGGCGCTGGCGCTCTGCCGGGAAGCGGGCGACCGGGTCGGGGAAGGGCACGCGCTCAACAACCTCGGCAACGTCGCCCTCGCGCTGAGCGACCTGGAAGCGGCGGAGTCCTGGTACGCGCAGAGCCTGGAGGTCAAGCGCGTGCTCGGCTACCCGCCCGGCATCGCCGCCACCCTGTCCAACGTCGGCGTCACCGCGATGCGCCGGGGGCGGCTCGCGGAAGCCGCGGCACACTTCGAGGAGTCCCTGACCCTCTACCGGCAGATGGACGCGCCCGAGGGGATCGTCACGCAGCTGCGCAACCTCGGCCAGATCGCCCTGGAACGCGGGGAGTGGGAACACGCCCGCCACCTCCTGTCGCAGAGCCTTTCGATGCGCCGGGCGTCGGACAACCCGTCGGACGTGGCGGGCAATCTCGAAGCGTTCGCGCTGCTGGAAGCCGCCCGGGGCGAGGCCGCCCGCGCCGCCCGCATGCTCGGCTTCGCCGCCGCCCGCCGCGCGGGGAGCCGTACTCCGCTGCATCCGTCCGAGCGCACGCCCATCGACCGGGCCGCCGCCGCCGCCCGCGCGGCGCTCGGCGACGGCGAATTCGAGAGGTCCTGGCGCGAGGGCGCGAGTCTGACGGTCGAGGACGCCGTCCAACTCGCACTGGAGTTTTCCGAAGGAATCGCGCTGACCGCGCGAAAGTGGGCGCGAGGCTAACGCTTCTTTAACGGCGCGAGGGCAGAATAGGCGCATACGAATCTATGCTTCCCTCGCGCAAAGCCCGAACGACGATCCGAACGATTACAGCCGCCGTTGATGTGGTGGCACGCTCGCGGAAAGGTTTCGCCATGCGCAGAAACAATCTGGACGTAGCTATTGCCGTGGTTATCGCGCTCGCGTCCGTCGCGGTGGCTGCCTACCCCCTCGCCGCGGCGCATCCCGCCACGCGGGCCGAAGCCGAATACGGACGACTGCGATAACGGAAAGACCGAGAGGCACAGACGATGAAGCGCCCGACCGCACTTATGGTTCCTACCCTGCTCCTGCTGACGGCGTCGCTCTGCGCGCTCGGCGGTGCGGGCTGCGATGACGACGAGGACGAGGAGGAAGCGCCGCCCGCCGCCGCCGCTGCCGCTGCCGGGGCGACGACGCTCCCGGGGGAAACGGCGGCCACTCCCGGCGGCGCGAATCCCGGCGACCCGAACGGCTCGATGGAAACGCTCCGGGACCCGACCGAGGGCGCGTTCACCGTGGACATGCCGCAGGGATGGCTCAACCAGGCGTACCTCGTGCGCTACTACGACCAGTACCGCTCCGTCGGGACGTCGCTCAGCCCCGACGGCGAAACGCTGATCTTCATCGGCGACCCCGAGCTGCCCGCGTTCGGCGAACCGAACGAGATCCTGCGGGAGGACGACCCGATCGCCAACGCCAACAAGCTGTTCAAGATCGCCCGGTTCCAGCAGGC
>DATLHN010000361.1:0-3700 GCA_035539875.1 Armatimonadaceae bacterium | reverse complement strand
CGGGTCGCGATCTTCGGGGCGGGCGGCCCGCTCGGGGCGGCGCTGGCGCAGGAGCTGGCCCCCCGCTACCGCCTTCGCATGACGGACGCGCGCGCTATCGAAGACATCTTCCGCGAGGGCAAGCCGCAGAAGGAGGGCGCGCCCCTGCCGCTCCCCGCGGAGCGCCTGGAAGGGTGTCCCCACGGGCCGCACGAGAGCCGGGTGGTGGACGTGCGCGACGCCGCGCAGGTGCGGGACGCCTGCACGGACGTGGACGCTATCGTCAACTGCTCGGTGGTCCGGCGCGACCCGGCGGACGCCTTCCGGGTCAACACGCTCGGCGCGTACCACCTGGCCCGGGCGGCGGTGGCGCACCGCATCCGGCGCGTGTTGCAGACGGGGCCGGAGCTGCTCAGCCTGCTCGGCGTCGGTGACTACTCCTGGGACTACGAGGTCGCGGGCGACCCGCCCACGCGCCCGGGGTGCCACCTCTACGCGCACAGCAAGTTCCTCGGCCAGGAGACCCTCCGGGTCTTCGCCGAGTGGCACGGCCTGGATGTCCCCAACCTCCTGTTCAGCAAGTTCGGTCACCAGGAGATCGGCAACGGGTTCTACCCGATGATGGTCTCCTGGCGGGACGCGGCGCGGGCGCTGCGCCTGGCGCTCGAGGTGCCGTCCCTGCCCTCTCCCTACGAGGAGTTTCACGTTACCGCACCGCTCCCGCACGGGCGCTTCCGCAGCGACAAGCTCGAGCGCCTGCTCGGCTGGCAGGCGCGGGATGGGCTGGAACGGTTCTGGCAGAACGACACGCCCTGACGGGGCGAAAGGAATGAGGAGAAGACGCGATGACAACGGCGACACGATTGCGTTTGGCCGGTTGTGCGGCGGCAGCGGCTTTGTGCCTGCTGTCCGTCGGCGTGGCGCTGTCCCAGGACAGCGGCAAGAAGTCGGAAAGCCCGGAGGCGAAGCAGCAGGGCAAGAAGGTGAGCCCGGAAGCGGGACGCCGGAAGGGCGACAGCCCCGAAGCCCGGCGGGGTAAGAGGGACAGCCCCGAGGCGAGGATCGGCAAACGTGACAGCCCCGAGGCCCGCCTCGGCAAGCGCGATAGCCCGGAGGCACGGCTGGGCAAGCGGGACAGTCCCGAAGCACGTCTGGGCCGCCGCGACAGTCCGGAAGCCCGCGAGGGTCGCCGGGTGAGTCCGGAAGCGCTCCCGGGCAGGCGCGACAGCCCGGAAGCGAAGCGCGGCCCGCGCGACAATCCCGAGGCGAAGCAGCGCGGGCCGCGGGATAACCCCGGAGCGAAAAAGGGACCGCGCGACAACCCGGCGGCGAAAAAGGGGCCAAAGGATAGTCCTCGGGCGAAGCGGGAGACGAACGAGAAGCGCGACCGTCCGGCGGAGGGGACTCCCGCGCCGCGGCCGCGCGAAGGCGGGTAGCGCCCTGAAGGGACTGCCGCGCGTGACCGCGGTCGAGCGAGTCGTCGTCGACGTGCCGTTCACGCCGCGCACGGACGAGTGGAACGCGCTGCTCATCTGGAAGTGGCGTCTGCTCCAAGTCGTCCGCGTCCGCACGGAAGACCCGGAAGTGGTCGGCTACGGCGAGTCCTGCTTCCACTACACCTCGGGCCGGGCATCGGACGAGAGCGCCGCCCGGGCCGTCGGTGCGTGCCCGGCCGCCCTCCTCGGCGACGACGGCCTCGGACTGGACCTGCAGATGGCGCTGTACGACGTCGTCGGCAAGGCGACGGGGCTGCCGGTCCACGCGCTGCTGCCGCTGCCGCGGGTGCGCGAGTGGTGCCCGCTCGGCTGGTGGAACACGAAGATGCCGCCGGAAGTTCTGGCGGAAGAGGCCCGGGAAGCCTACGCGCAGGGCTACCGATTCCACAAGTTCAAGGCGCGCCCGTGGTTCGACGTGTACGAGCAGGTAGACGCCATCGCCGCGGCGACGCCCGCCGACTTCCGCGTCGACATCGACTGGAACGACATGCTGCTCAGCGCGGCGTACGCGGTCCCGGTACTGCGGGAGCTGGACGCGCACCCGCGCACGGCGCTCTACGAGGGGCCGATCCCGCAACGGGACGTGGAGGGCTACCGGCAGTTGCGGGCGAAGGTCGCCAAGCCGCTGGCGATCCACTTCGGCCTGCCGCCGTTCCCGACCGCCGTCCGCGAGGAGATGTGCGACGGGTTCGTCGTCTTCGGCGGCGTCGCGGAGGTGCTGCGACAGGGGGTCCTCTGCGCCGCGTTCGAGAAGCCGTTCTTCCTGCAGCAGATCGGCGCGGGGCTGACCACCGCCATGCTCGCCCACCTCGGCGCGGTCCTGACGCACGCCCGGTGGCCCGCGATCACCGCCCTGAACCACTACGCCGACGACCTCCTGGCCGAGCCCCTGACGATCCGGGGCGGGTGCGTCCGGGTGCCGGAGGGGCCGGGCCTCGGGGTCGCGGTGGACGAGGACGCCCTGGAGCGGTACCGGGCGGACCCGCCCTACCGCCTGCCGGAGCGGCGGCACGTCCTTACCGTCTCCTGGCCCGGCGGGCGGCGCGTCCACTTCGCGCACATGACCCGCCCGTCCCCGTCCGCCTCCTCGCCGTACAGCCACCTGCAGTACGGCGAGGGCAGCCGCGCAGGGTCAGGGCGGCAGTGCTGGGAGGACTTCCTGGCGGGGAACCACCCCGTGCAGGAGCGGGGCGTCCGCCTCGACGTCTGGAAGGAGGACGGCAGCGCGGAGTGGTCCCGTCTCTACGAGCGGGCCGAGCGCGGGCCGGTCCACGAGTAATGCGCGCACGGCAGGAGGGCACGGCACGGCAGCATGAGCGATGACCCCGCCCCCGCCCGCGGCCTGACCGCGGCGTCCCTGCTGACCGCGCTGGCGCTGACCCTGCTGACCGGCGTCTGGGTGCGCCAGTCGGAGATCCGCGTCCTGGCCACGCAGATCACGGAGAGCGTGCCCGCGATCCCCGGCCTGGCGGCGCTCGTGCTCCTGGTGCCGCTCAACGCACTCCTGCGCCGCGCGTCCGCGCGCTTCCCCCGGGTCCGCCCCTTCTCGCATGCCGAGCTGCTCACCGTTTTCCTCTTCCTCGTGGTGGCGAGCACGGTCATGGGAATCGGGGTGGTACAGTTCCTGTTCGCGCTCATCGGCACCGCCTTTTACAAGCCGCACCCCGGGGCGGCGGACCTGCAGCCCCACTTCCCCCGCTGGCTCATGCCGACGGAACCCGTCCTCCTGCGGCAGCTGTACGAGCGCGCGCCGGACGGGCGCGTCCCGTGGGACGCATGGCTGCTGCCGGGCCTGGCGTGGCTCGGCTTCTTTGTAGTCTTCGCCTGGACACTGTTCCAGTTGATGCGGCTCTTCTACCCGGCGTGGAGCGAGGACGAGCGGCTGGCGTTCCCGCTCGTCGCCCTGCCGGTGGCGATGACCGAGGGCGCCGGCCCGTTCTACCGCGACCGGCTAATGTGGCTCGGCTTCGGCCTGGCGGCGCTCTACAACGGCGTCAACATCTGGCACGCGTTCGCCCCCTCGGTCCCCGCCATCGGGAAGGAGTGGCCCCTGCTGCCCCCGGGGATCGCCGCGCCCTGGGACGCGGCGGTCCCGCTGACCCTGCACCTGCGCCCCGACCTCATCGGCCTGGGGTTCCTGGTCTCGACCGAGGTGAGCCTGACCGTGTGGCTGGGCTACCTTCTGATCAAGCTGGCGGCGGCGGGGGCGCGGGCGGCGGGCTACC
>DATLHN010000360.1:0-5205 GCA_035539875.1 Armatimonadaceae bacterium | reverse complement strand
TGCTGCTGCGCCCGGCGCTCGGGGCGGGATGTTAGTTCGGTGACGTACCAGAGTACCCAGCCCGGCAGCGTAGGGTCGGCCTCCAGGCGGCGCGCTGCCTCCTCCAACCGGTTCTCCAGCAGGTCGTCGCCGTCGCTCATGTCATTGCTCCTGTCGTTTCGTCCCGCAGACGTTCGCTGCGCAGCGACCGCCTCGCCCCGCTTCCCGGCGCTCACCTCGCTGCTGATCGTGGTGTAGCGTGCTTGAGGCGTGCCGGATCGGTCAGCGATTTCTGCATGATCAGGTCGGTCTGTGCGTCGTTGCCGAGTCGGAAGACGTGACTGCCCACTGCCGCGAAGCCCCACTTCTGGTAGAAGCGGATCGCCCTGGGGTTGTGCTCCCACACGCCCAGCCAGAGGGTTTCGAAGCCCCGGCTCGTCGCCGTGTCAATACACTCCTGCATCAGCCGGGCACCTACCCCGTGCCCGATGCTTTCGGGGAGCACGTACAGGCGCACGAGTTCTATTGGTTTTGTGCCCGTCACGCTGGCGTCCGGGGCACCCGAATGCAATTTGGCATACCCGAGAGGCTTGCCGGACACTTCGGCGATCAAAAACGTGGCGAGCGGGTCGGATACCTCCTGCCGGAGTCTTGCCTCGGAGAAGTTCTCCGCCAGATACGCTTCCATGTCTTCGGGCGTGTTGTCCTGGGCGAAGGTGGCGCGAAAGGTGCTCGCGCTCAACTCGGCGAGAAGCGAAATGTCTTCGTGGGTGGCATTACGCACTGTCACGACATCCTGGTTTTCCATGACGCTATGCTACCGCTCGGGCACGCCGGTATCTCCCGCGTGCGCTGACCATCCGGGTGCGGCTACCCGCCGTCGGTTACCTCGTAAATCGTAACGTCGGCGTTGCGGTGGACTTCGCGCAGGTAGGGCGGCGGGGTGGTCACAGGCCAGGGGGCGGGCTCGAAGAGCGGGCCGCCGGTCTGGGGGTTCGGGATGATCTCGCCCTGGGGGGTGCGGGGCGGGCCGTCGGCGAGGGCGTTGGCGTAGAGGACGTAGCGGATGTTCGCGTCGCGGAGGAGGGCGAGGCGCGCGGCGTCGGGCGTGTCGGCGCGGAAGAACTGGCGTCCGCGGGGGAGCTTTTCCTTCTCGTAGGCGGCGGTCTCGCTCCAGTGCCCGTTGTAGATGACGTTTCCGGCTATGGCCGGGACGTAGGTCGAGAGGTAGGGCATGAGCGGGAAGCCGGGGAAGCGCAGGTGCGAGGCCGGGTCGGGGGAGACCAGGACGACGTCGGCGCGCTTCGTGTTCTCGCGCAGCCAGCGCAGGGCGTCCAGCTCGCCGTCGGTAAGGTACGGGCGCAGGTGGGTCGAGCCGACGTTGGCCTGGAGGCGACTGACGTCGGTCAGGAGGAAGAGCGCGTTGGACGGGACGGTGAGCAGGACCAGGAAAAAAGCGGCGATCTTGGGGAGGCTGCCGGTGAGCCTTTCGGTGAGGGCGGCGACCGCGGCCCCGGCGAGGAGGCACAGCGGCAGGTGCGCGCCCATGAGCAGCTTGCGCTGGAAGGAGACGGGGACGTAGGCGACGGCGAGGGCGACGATTCCCCAGACGAGCGCGAGGCGCAGGGCGTCCGCGCCGGAGAATTTGGCGCGGGCGGTGGGGAGGGCGGCCCCGGCGACGGCGAGGAGCAGGACGAGGCCGTAGCCGAGCAGCACCCAGGGGAGCGCCGCGGAGTGGGTGAACGAGGCGAAGGCGCGGGCGGCGAAGACCGGCTCGAAGCGCAGGGCGTAGTAGGTGTACGCGGTGGTCGGCAGCATGGCGAGGCCGAGGAGCGCGAGGCGCAGCCACCCGGCCGGGTCGGGCTTGCGCCGCCGCCCGAGGTCGGCGACGAGGCGGTAGCCGAGGGCGAGGGCGAAGAGCTGGATGACGTCGTAGGAGTGGAAGTTGCCGAGCAGGAGCCCGGCGACCAGGGCGGGCCAGAGGTCGCGGGCGCGTCCGCTGCGCTCGGCCTTTAAGAAAGCGTTGGCGAAGACCGCCATGAGGGCGAGGGCGGCGGTGAAGAGCGGGGCGAAGTAGAGCGAGAGGAAGGTGATCGCCTCGGGCTGCCAGAGGTCGATGGGCTGGTTGAAGGCGCGGCCCGGGTCGAACCCACCCGTTAGCCAGCCGAGGCCCGCGGAGAAGCAGGCGAGGGCGTAAGCGGCCCTCGCACCGCGCTCGTCGGCGAGGGCGCGGCGGACGAGCGCGGCGACGGCCCAGAGGAGCAGCGCGCCGAAGACGAGCCGCGCGCCGTGGTAGACGGCGATGGGCGCGAGGCCGGTCAGTTTCGCGATATTGCCGAGCAGCAGGAAGAACAGGTTGAAGACGATGCCCTTCTGCGGCTCGGTGGTGAAGCGGTTGAACTGGAAGAAGACGCCTTCGGACGCCTGGCGTATCCAGGTGAGGTAGACGGCGGCGTCGTCGATGTTGTGGGTGAGGCCGGAATAGACGTGCCCGGGCGGGGTGTTCAGCGCGCCGTAGAGATAGGGGAGCGAGGCAAGGGCGAGGGCGAGCGCGCCGAGGAGGAGGTAATACAACCTCTCCCCCCTTCCCCCTCCCCTCGGAAGGGAGGGGGTGTCTGCCGCGCTTTGTTCGGCCCGCGCTTTCGGGGCTTGCCCCTTCGCCTCAGGCACCCCCTCCCTTCCGAGGGGAGGGGGAAGGGGGGAGAGGTCACCCAAGGCTTCGCTCCGCGGTGGTGATGGCGTCGGGGCCGTCGAGGAGGGTGAGGGTGACGGCGAAGGCGCGGGTCTCGCCGGGCTCGATCTGCTGGAGGCGGCCTTCGGCGCGCTCGGTCATGCGGCCGTAGACGCGGCAGTTGGCGGGCTCGATGCCGCAGACGTATTCGCCGCGGCCCATCATCTTCCACTGGGTCAGGTGGGGCAGGGCGGTCTTGTCGTAGGAGACCTGGACGGCGAGGTTTCGGGCGCGGTTGGCCATGAGGACGTGGGCGACCCCGTCCTTATCCGGCTCGGGCTCGTGGAAGAAGCACTGCTCGGCGTAGCCGGGGGTGGGGGCTTCGAGCTTGAGCGCCGTGCCCATGCCCGGGGCGGCGTCGGCGTCGCGCGGCTCGTGCGCGCGGGCGGCGCGGTACACGATGTCGGTGTCCTCGCTGACGAGGGGCCAGCCGAAGTTGAGGTGATAGAGGAGCATCAGCGGGACGCTCTGGAAGCCGAGGTTCTCGACGGTGTCGCGGATGGTGAGACTCGCGCCGCCGAGCGGGGCGGTGATGCGCCGGGTGAGGCGGAGGTTCTCGGCGAAGACGCGGGCCTCGCGCGTGGTTCCCTGGACGACGAGGGCGGCGTCGTCGCCGTCCCATTCGACCCCGGCGTAGGCCGATTCGGCGGGGGAGTGGGAGAGGTAGCCGTGGATGCCGAGCGGCTCGGCACCGCCGGGGGCGTTTTCGTCGAGGTTGGCGGCCCCGGCGTTCATGAGGCCGCAGCCGGTGAGCAGGCCGCCGTGGAAGGTGCGGAGCCAGCCGCGCCCTTCGGGTTCGAGCGCGTGCGGGTGGGCCGCGCCGGTAGAGGAGACCCAGGCGAGGGGGACGCCGTTGTAGGACGCCTGGGCGATGTCCATGCCGCGGGAGAAGAGGACGTTGAAGTCGAGTCCGCCGCCGGTGCGCACGCGCGCGGCTTTGACGCCTGTCGCGACGCCTTCGTCGTAGGTGAACCGCTCGACGCCCGCGACCTGTGAGAGGTCGCCGACGCGCTCCAGCAGCTCACGCCGGGTCCATTCCCGTCCGAATAGTCGTGCCATGCCGTCGTTATACTCCGGCGGGCGGGCGCGGTGCAAGAGTGTAGCAGGCGGGGGCAGGAGAGGGGAGCGTGCCGCGTCGTACCCTATGAGCATGAACGACACCCGACCGAACATTTTGCTCATCACCAGCGACCAGCACCACTGGTCCGCGCTCGGGGTGCACAACCCGCTGCTCCGGACGCCGAACCTGGACCGGCTGTGCCGGGAGGGGACGCGCTTCGACCGGGCGTACTGCAACAACCCGGTCTGCTCGCCGTCGCGCTCCACGATCATCACCGGGATGTACCCGTCGTGGCACGGCTGCTGGACCATCGGGGTCAAGCTGGCCGAGGACGTGCCGACGGTGGGGGAGCGGTTCCAGGAGGCGGGGTACGCCACGACGCTGATCGGGAAGGCGCACTTCCAGCCGCTGCGCTCGGAGCCGGGGCAGGAGTCGCTGGAGGTGCAGCCGAAGATGCGCGACCTTGAGTTCTGGCGCGGCTTCACGGGGCCGTGGTACGGCTTCGAGCACGTCGAGGTAGCGCGCAACCACGGCGACGAGAGCCACGCGGGGCAGCACTACGGCATCTGGCTAGAGGAGAAGGGCCTGACGGACTGGCCGCGCTACTTTCGGACGTTCGACCCGCAGACGGGGCAGCAGAACGAGCGGAGCCACGAGGGGGCGTGGGAGCTGCCGGAGGAGTACCACTACTCGGTGTGGACGGCGGAGCGCAGCATCGCGGCGATCGACCGGGCGCATGACGAGGAGAAGCCGTTCTTCCTGTGGGCGAGTTTCCACGACCCGCACCCGCCCTATCTCGTGCCGGAGCCGTGGGCGTCGCTGTACGACCCGGACGAGATGACGGTGGGGTACCCGCTCGACCCGCCGCTCGCGCCGGGGGAGTTCGAGCGGATGCCGCCGCAGTTCGCCGAGACGCAGAAGGTGAGGCCGGATTTTTCCCAGTGGCGCGAGACGCCCTACGGTAATCACGGCTTCAGCAGCCACCTCGTGCCGGACGAGAAGATGCGCCGCAACATCGCGCTCTACTACGGGATGGTCTCGCTGATGGACCGGGAGATCGGGCGGATACTGGACCGACTGGACGAACTGGGGATCGCGGACAACACGGTCGTGGTGTTCACGACGGACCACGGGCACTTCCTCGGGCAGCACGGGCTGACCGCCAAGGGGGCGTTCCACTACGAGGACCTGCTGCGGCTGCCGTTCATCGTCCGGTGGCCGGGGCGGGTGCCCGCGGGGCGGGTGTCGGAGTCGCTGCAGGCGCTGATCGACCTGCCGTCGACGTTCCTGTCGGCGGCGGGCGAGCCGGTGCCGGGCGTGATGCAGGGGGTGGACCAGGTGCCGGTCTGGACGGGCGAGGCGGAGTCGGCGCGCGACCACGTGATAACGGAGTTCCGGCACCAGCCGACGAAGGTGCACCTGCGGACGTATATCG
>DATLHN010000359.1:0-2886 GCA_035539875.1 Armatimonadaceae bacterium | reverse complement strand
GGACGACGACGGCTACCTGCACCTTTCGGGCAACATGCACGCCGTGCCGCTCATCTACTTCCGCACCACGAAGCCGCTCGACATCGACAGCTTCGAGCGCGTCCCGCAGATGGTCGGCCCCGCGGACGAGGCCCGCGCCACCTACCCGTCCTTCATGCGCGGGCCGAAGAACGAGCTGATCTTCACCTACCGCAGCGGCATGAGCGGCGACGGCAGCCAGATCTACAACGTCTACGACCACAAGGCGCGCACCTGGAGCCGCCTGCTCGACCAGCCCCTCACCGACGGCGAGGGGAAGATGAACGCGTACCTGTCCGGGCCGAGCAAGGGGCCGGACGGCTACTACCACCTCATCTGGGTGTGGCGCGACCAGCACGGCGCGGAGCTGAACCACGACCTGTCCTACGCGCGCAGCAAGGACCTGCGCCGCTGGGAGAAGAGCGACGGCACGCCGCTCGCCCTGCCTATCCGCCTCGGGACCGCCGAGATCGTGGACCCGGTGCCGGTGCGCGGCGGCATGATCAACGGGAACACGAAGCTCGGCTTCGACACGAAGAAGCGGCCGATCATCACCTACCACAAGTTCGACGAGAACGGGAAGACCCAGGTCTACAACGCCCGGCGCGAGGCGGACGGCTGGAAGATCTACCGGACCACGGACTGGGACTACCGGTGGGAGTTCGGCGGGTACGGCTCGATCGTCTTCGAGGTGCGCGTCCAGGGCGTCCGCATCGAGGAGGGCGGTAAGCTGAGCCTGCGCTACCAGCACGCGAAGTACGGCGACGGCACCTGGCAGCTGGACGAGGAGACGCTGCGCCCCGTGGGGTCGCTCCCGGACCGCCCTCCCTTCCCGCCGTCGATCAGCGGGGTGACCTCGCCGATCGAGGGGATGCAGGTCGTCTGGGCGGGCGACCTCGCGCGCCCGGCCGAGCCGGGGGTGCGCTACGTGCTGCGCTGGGAGACGCTCGGCCAGAACCGCGACCGGCCCCGCCCGGGCGACCCGCCGCCCCCCGGCATGCTCCGCCTGTACAAACTGCGCCGCGGCACCGCGCCCGACGAAGCCGCGAGGACCGGGAAGCGTTGAAAAAACAGCTACCCTACGCGGTCTACCTCGACAAGGTGTACGGCGCGTGGCTGGGCAAGGGCGTGGGCGGCACGCTCGGCGCGCCGTACGAGGGCCGCAAGCAGCAGTTCGAGTACGCGTTCGACCGCCGCGCCGTGCAGGTCATGCTCCCGAACGACGACCTCGACCTCCAGGTGCTCTGGCTCGACGTCCTGGAGCGGGTCGGCATCGACTTCACCAGCGACGACCTCGCGGACAGCTTCCTCGCCAACTGCCCGTACTCGCCCGGCGAGTACGCGTACTTCAAGAAGAACTACGCGCGCGGCATCCGCCCGCCGGAGAGCGGCCGGTTCAACAACCGGTACTACGTCAACGGCATGGGCTGCCCCATCCGCTCCGAGGTCTGGGCCTGCGTCGCGCCCGGCGACCCGGAGCTGGCGGCCGAGCTGGCGGGCCGCGACGGCGTGCTCGACCACGCGGGCGACTCGGTGTACGCCGAGCAGTACCTCGCCGCGGTCGAGTCGGCGGCCTTCTTCGAGTCCGACGTGGTGGGGCTGCTGAAGGAGTACCTTCCGCTGCTCGGCGCGGACACGCGGATACGGCGGCTCGCCGACGACGCGCTGCGCTGGTCGGAAGGGGAGAGCGACTGGCGCGCCGTGCGCGCCCTTATCCTGCGCGACTACGGACACCCCGACTGCACGAACCTGTACCAGAACATCGGCTTCACGATCCTCTGCCTGGTCCACGGGCGCGCCGACTTCATCGAGAGCGAGATGATCGCGCTCAACTGCGGCTTCGACACCGACTGCTCGTGCGCGACGGCGGGCGCACTTCTGGGCATCGTCTCCGGCGGCGCGGCGCGTGACGTCCACGGTGAGCTTGAGCGGCGTGTCCGGGATGCCGTACGCCGCCCGCAGCGCCGCGCCTCCGGAGACGATGCCGAGCAGCGCGCCCGCGGTCGCGCACGAGCAGTCGGTGTCGAAGCCGCAGTTGAGCGCGATCATCTCGCTCTCGATGAAGTCGGCGCGCCCGTGCACCAGGCAGAGGATCGTGAAGCCGATGTTCTGGTACAGGTTCGTGCAGTCGGGGTGGCCGTAGTCGCGCAGGATAAGGGCGCGCACGGCGCGCCAGTCGTCCTCCCGTTCGGACCAGCGCAGGGCGTCCTCGGCGAGACGCCGGATGCGCGTGTCCGCGCCGAGCAGCGGTAGGTACTCCTTCAGCAGCCTGACCACGTCGGACTCGAAGAAGGCGGCCGACTCGACCGCGGCGAGGTACTGCTCGGCGTACACCGAGTCGCCCGCGTGGTCGAGCACGCCGTCGCGGCCCGCCAGTTCGGCCGCCAGCTCCGGGTCGCCGGGCGCGACGCACGCCCAGACCTCGGAGCGGATGGGGCAGCCCATGCCGTTGACGTAGTAGCGGTTGTTGAACCGGCCACTCTCCGGCGGGCGGATGCCGCGCGCGTAGTTCTTCTTGAAGTACGCGTACTCCCCCGGCGAGTACGGGCAGTTGGCGAGGAAGCTGTCCGCGAGGTCGTCGCTGGTGAAGTCGATGCCGACCCGCTCCAGGACGTCGAGCCAGAGCACCTGGAGGTCGAGGTCGTCGTTCGGGAGCATGACCTGCACGGCGCGCCGAGCGTGCCGCCCACGCCCTTGCCCAGCCACGCGCCGTACACCTTGTCGAGGTAGACCGCGTAGGGTAACTGCTTTTTCAACGCTTCCCGGTCCCCGCTGCGTGGTCCGGCGCGCTGCCGCGGCGCAGTTTGTAGAGGCGGAGCATGCCGGGGGGCGGCGGGTCGCCCTGGCGCGGGCGGTCCCGGTTCTGGC
>DATLHN010000358.1:0-13987 GCA_035539875.1 Armatimonadaceae bacterium | reverse complement strand
AGTCGTCGTCTTACCCCTTCCGCGCGCGGAATACGAGAACCGCATCAAGGCCGCGGGCGACCAGGCGATCGCCATGCTCGCCGGCGCGGGACCGACGCCCCCCACGGCTTTCATCGGGGTGACGGACCTGGAGGCGGTGGGTGTCCTGTACGCCTGCGTGCGGACCGGGCGGCGCGTGCCGGAGGACGTCGCCATCGCCGGCTTCGACGACCTGGACATCGGCCGCCTGGCTTTCACGCCGATCACCAGCGTCCGCCAGTCGTTCCAGGAGGCGGGCAAGCTCGCGGTGGAGCGCCTGATCGCGCGCAAGAAGGACCCCCTCGAGGGGATCGTCCGTCTGGAATCTCGGCTCTGCCTGCGCGCCTCGACCGGAGACGTCTAGCCATCCGCACAGAACAACAGCCCGGAGTCACTGTCGATAATTATTGCTATATAGCCTATAGGTCGCGCACCGCCGCGCCCTGCCAGACACCGTTCTTCGTGTTCCCGTTCCCGGCTTGAAGGAGGCCGACTGCCATGAACACTACCCGTCCGAACCGCCGCCCGCTGGAGCACCGCTCCGCCTTCACCCTGATCGAGCTTCTCGTGGTGATCGCCATCATCGCGATCCTGGCGGCGATCCTGTTCCCTGTCTTCGCCCAGGCGCGCGAGAAGGCGCGCCAGACGGCGTGCCTCTCTAACCTGAAGCAGATCGGCACCGCCTGGATGATGTACACCCAGGACCACGACGAAACGCTGGTGCAGTACTCCTACGGCGGAAGCGGCAACCTCCAGTACGGGTTCGTCGTGCCCCTGATGCCGTACGTCAAGAACCAGCAGGTGTTCGTCTGCCCGAGCGCCACCAAGGTCACCTCGAACAGCCGCGGCGTCGGCGACGACGACGTCTGCGACCCGACCAAGGTTTCGATGGGCACCCGCTTCGGCAACCCCTACGGGTACGCCTCCGGCTCCTACGGCTACAACTACACCTACCTGGGCAGCTACGTCCCCTACACCCTGGCGGAGATCGACGAAGTCGCGACCACCGTCGGCCTCGGCGAAACCACCGGCATCGTCAACACCTACTCGCTCGTCCGCCCGACGATCTGGCCCGATAACCTGTCCGGCGGCGGCCTCTGCCTCAGCCCGAACGCCAAGACCTACGGCGACGCCATCGCCTCGCGGCACAACGGGGGTCTGAACCTGCTCTTCTGCGACGGCCACGCCAAGTGGATGAAGAAGGAGAAGCTAGGCGACTACAACAACAACGGCAAGATCGACGACGGCTGGTTCGCGCGCATTAAGAAGACCTACAGTGAGCGCCCGTAAGCCCCTGCGCGTCGCGGCGGCGGCGGCGGCGGCCATTGCCGTCACCGCGACCTTCGGCCCCGCCGTCGCCCACGCCGCGGGCGACGGCGAGGCTGCCGCGCCGCGTCTTGCGCTCGGCAAGCCGGAAGACCTGGGCAAGCCTATACGCAGCGTGGCGATACTCAGCAGCCAGGTCGTCCAGGAGGACGGACGCCCGGTCCTGGTCGCGATCGCCAACGGCAACGTCCCGGTGTTCAACGCCGTGGACCTGCGCACCAACCGTCTGCTGCGCTCGTTCGAGCTGCCCCGGGGGTCCGGGTCCTGCTGGGGCGGCACCGTCACCCCGGACGGGGTTGCCTACCTGATCACCGGCCAGCGCATGTTCCGCTACGACCCGAAGGTAAAAAAGGTCGAAGACCTGGGCGCGCCCGTGCCCGGCGAGGGCGCGTACTTTCAACTCGCGCACGACGAGGCGGGGAACGTCTACGGCGGCACCTACCCGCGCGGCAAGGTGTTCCGCTACGACCCGCGCGTGAAGAAGTACGACGTGCTGGGCGACGTCGGCCAGACCTACGCCCGCACCGTCGCCTACCACGGCGGCCGGGTCTACGCGGGCACCGGCCCGACGCCGCACGGGAAGATCGTCTCTTTCGACGTCAGGACCGGGGCGCGCGAGGAGCTGCCGCTGCCGGAGATGGCCGCCGGGAAGCCCTCCTGGGTCTACACCCTCAGCCTGCGCGGCGGGCGCTACCTGTTCGCCTTCCTGTCCGACTTCCCGGACAAGTCGAAGACGCTGCGCGTGTACGACCTGGCGGAGCGCAGGTGGCAGTCCGAGGAATTCCCCGGCTACGGCGACCTGTACCTCGGCCCGGAGCGGGACGGCAAGACCTACTTCCGGTGGAAGGGTCACTGGCAGGAGTTCGACCTGGCGACCCGGCGGACGCGCGCCCTGCCCCCCCCGGCGATCGACCTGTCGCACCGCGGGGGCGGCTGGGCCGACCTCGGCGAGGGGCGCGGCACGGTCATCGCCTCCGCCGCCTTCGACGGCACCATACTCCTCACGGACCCCGACACCGGCAAGCAGACCGTGCTGCCCGCCGTGTCCGAATGCGATGCCACCGACCTCCAGGCGATGGCTCCCGGCCCCGGGGGACGCCTTTACCTCAGCGCCTTCCTGGCGGGCAGCGCGGGCGTCTTCGACACCGCCACCGGCGCGACTGCGCTGATCCCGATGGGCCAGGCGGAGGGCATCGTAAGCCACGGCGATCGGGTCTGGTGGGGCGTCTACCCCGGCGCGCGCCTCTCCGAGATGGACGCCCGCGCGCCGATCGTGAAGGGCCGGAACCCGCGCGAGGCGTACGCGGTTCCCGACCACCAGGACCGCCCCTTCGGGATGGCCGCCTCCGCCGACTGGGTCGTGGCGGGCACGATCCCGGACTACGGGCGCGTCGGCGGGGCTCTCGCCGTACAGGACCGTCGCACGGGCGCGTGGCGCTCGTACCGGGACGTGGTTCCCGGTCAGTCGGTCGTCTCCACCGCGATCCGTGGCGACATCGTCTACGGGTCCACCTCTATCTACGGCGGCCTCGGCAGCAGCCCGACCGCGACCGAGGCGAAGGTCTTCGCCTGGGACCTGCGCGCCGGACGAAAGGTTACGGAGACGACGCTGTCCCTTGAGGGCAGGAAGGCTCCCCGCTTCATCGGGGGCGTCGCGTTCGGACCGGACGGCCTGCTCTGGGGCGTCGCCGACGGAGCGGTCTTCGCGCTCGACCCGAAGACGCTCGCCGTCCGGAAGCAGCGCGTGGTGTACCCCGACGTCGCCAGCTACGGCCGCTTCCGGCCGCAGTTCGTCGGCTTCGGGCGGGACGGGCTTCTCTACGCCAACCCCGCGGGGCGTCTGACCGTCCTCGATCCCGAGACGATGGCCGCCCGCCCGGGAGGCATCGAGACGGACCTGATGACCCTCGGTCCCGACGGCCACCTCTACTACCGGCCGACCGGAGACCCCGCGCGCCTCATGCGCATCCGGGTCCCGAGCAGGTAGTCGCGCCTCTCGCCTGCCGCGGACCCGACGGCGCTTTCCGGCGCGTCGGGTCCGCCCCCTCACCCCTGCCGAATTACGGGCAGCGGGTAGAATTGTTATGCCCCGAAATCTCTTGACACCGAAAAACAACCCGTGGTAAGATTGCCCAATTCAAGTTCTCTATAGCATAGAGGGTTTGCACGCAGGGCAAAGTCGCCTCAGACGCTCCTGAAAGGCTCGCGCCGACGCGACCTCGCTTCCGTAGACACCACGCGCGGTTCCGCCACCGACGGCGGACAGAAGGCAAGGAGTTGATGGAATGACGGAAACGTTCAACGCAAACCGCTCCGGCTCGACACCGGGTAAACGCGCCGCGTTTACGCTGATCGAACTGCTTGTTGTGATCGCCATCATAGCCATACTCGCGGCGATCCTGTTCCCGGTCTTCGCCCAGGCACGCGAGAAGGCGCGACAGGCGGCCTGTCTCTCCAACCAGAAGCAGATCGGCACCGGCCTGATGATGTACATGCAGGACTACGACGAAGTCTACCCCATGCACATCGACTGCAACGTCCCGGCCAGCTGCTTCACGATGAACTGGATGATGATGATCGAGCCGTACACCAAGAACCGGCAGATCTACATCTGTCCCAGTCGCTCGGACATGGTCTACGGCGGCACCAACACGAGCTACTACATCTCGTACGGCCTGAACTACTGGATGAACAGCTGGTACTACCCGCCGGGCAAGGTCGGACTGCCGATGAACGACATCGCCCGCCCGGCGGAAACGGTCTGGATACTGGAGACGGGCAACGCGACGAACACGCCGGGCCGCGGGTTCTACCAGGCTTATGCGAGCTACTACGGCGGCGTCCTGCTCCGCACGAACGCGACGTACGGCTTCGACTACAGGAATCCCACGACCGGCCTCTACGCGGACGCCCGCCTTACCGACCGGCACAACGGCGGACTGAACGTCGTCTGGGGCGACGGGCACGCCAAGTGGATCAAGCGCGAGCTACTGGAAAACGACGTGAACGACGACGGCCTGCCCGTGCCGGCCAACCCGGGGAGCAAGTACTGGTGGGGACGCAGATAATCCCTCGCCACGTGGGCCGCTTCGACGTATAGGGCCGATTAGGGCCGGACGGAGAGGGGCGGGCGTCTACGCGCCCGCCCCCTCCCCATGACTTAAGGATAGCGCCATGGTGCAGGAAGCAACAATGTATACCTTTCCACTCCTTCGACACTCGTCCGGTACCGCGGGCATCGCCCCGCGCAAATCGACCGCCTTCACGCTGATCGAGCTGCTCGTCGTGATAGCGATAATCGCGATCCTCGCGGCCATCCTGTTCCCCGTGTTCGCTCAGGCAAGGGAGAAGGCCCGCCAGGCGGCCTGCCTCTCGAACCAGAAACAGATCGGCACGGCCCTGATGATGTACCTTCAGGACTTCGACGAGATGTACCCGCGCCACTTCTACGTCGGTCCGGCTAAGCCCCCGGCTACGGGCTTGACCAACTATACCTGGACGCAAGTCACCTATCCGTATGTCAAGAGCACGGCAGTCTACACCTGCCCCAGCCGCAACGACATCGCCTGGACGGATCCTGACAACTACGCCCAGTCGCACAGCAAAATCACCTACGGGTTGAACTACTGGCTCAACACCTATTACTATCCCGATGCGACGCTGGCCACGATCCAGAAGCCTGCAGAGACGATTTGGGTGGCGGAAAACGGCATCAATACCGCCACGGCTGGCGGATTCTACCAGGTCTACCCGTCGGTCTACGGCTATCGCTTCCCCACCAACGCTACCTACGGCTTTAACGTTCCGACGGCGATCGGGCGACTGGCAAACCGGCACAATGAGGGGTTAAACATAGTGTGGGCGGACGGCCACGCGAAGTGGATGCGCCGCGACGTCATCGAGAGCGACGTCTGCGACGACGGCGCGCAGCCGGCGAGCACCAAGATCCGCCCGGGCAGCATCTACTGGTGGGGACGCGACGACGCCCCCAAAGACCCGACGAATTGTAAGCCGTAGGCCGCGTGCCGCCCTTCGGCGACCGTGAATATGACAAGTAAACAGCAAGAGATGACACGTCGTGAGTGGCTGTGGCGGATGGGGATGATCTCCGCCGCCGCGGCCCTGTACCCGCCGCCCGGTGTGGCGGCGGAAGGGCTCGAAGGGCAGGCGGACAAGGCAGTTGTCTGGCCGCCGCCCGGCTCCGGGGCAAAAGAGATGACGCCGCGCACCCCGCGCTACCCGCTCAAGACCGCGCGGACGCTGACCACGGACGCAGAGATCGCGCAGGCGCGCGACAACATAAAGCGCCACCCGGCCGCGAAACAGACGGCGGATAAGGTTCGCGCCGCGGCCGATGACTGGCTGAAGTGGACGGACGCCGACCTCGCGCGCCTGCTCGCCCCGGCGTCCGTCCCGCGCGCCTTCGACGTCGGCGCGAGCGTCGGCTGCCCCAAGTGCGGGCAGGAGATCCACGAGAAGTTCGGCACCTACCCCTGGAAGGTGGACCTGCGCAAGCCGTTCAAGCTCACCTGCCCGGTGGACGGCTCTGTCTACCCGGACAACGACTACGCGGGCTATCTCGCCAGCGGCTTCAAGGAGAAGCCCGGGTGGGACAAGCCGGTCGTGGACGACGGCTGGGGCTGGCTCAACCCGAAGAACGGCGAGCGGTACTGGTTCGTCGCGCACTGGAACCACTACGTCTATCACCGGTCGATCGCACCGGCTCTCGTCAATCTCTCCCAGGCCTACCTGCTCACCGGGGACCGGCGCTACGCCCACAAGGCGGCCGTGATCCTGCACCGGCTCGCCGAGGTCTACCCGGCGATGGACCACGAAAAGCAGTCTCGCTACGGTCTGCTCTCGGCGCAGCAGGGCAGGCGCTACCCCGGCAAGGTTCTCAACCACATCTGGGAGACGAACTTCGTCACGACGTTTACGCAGGCGTACGACGCCGTCTGGGAGACGCTGGACGGAGACACCGAGATGCAGCGCCTGACTGGAAAGGGCGGGCGTGACCTGCGCGCCTTCATCGAGGCGAACCTGCTGGAAGACGCCGTGGACGCCTACTACAGTGGGCGCGTCGTCGGCAACTTCGGCATGCACCAGAGTTCGCTCGCCCACCTCGCCGCCGTCCGCCAGCACGGCGACACCGAGAAGTGGATCAGCAGCCTGCTCACCGGGGAGGGCGCGCCCGCCGGGACGCCGTCGTACCTCGGGATCGAGTACGCGCTGTACGACCTCGTCTTCCGGGACGGCACGCCGAGCGAGTCCGCCCCCGGCTACAACTTCCTGTGGGTGGCGAAGCTCACCGAGCTCGCCCGCCTGCTCCAGCGCT
This sequence comes from Armatimonadaceae bacterium, assembly GCA_035539875.1. GTDB lineage: Bacteria > Armatimonadota > Armatimonadia > Armatimonadales > Armatimonadaceae > CALEKU01. The sequence continues at coordinate 7,308 of DATLHN010000358.1, read as the reverse complement.
CGGGCATGGACCTGTTCGCGACCGAGCCGCGCCTGCGGCTCCTCTATGATGCCGTGATCGACATCGTGAACGCGCGCCGCTACACCCCCGCGCTCGGCGACAGCGGCAGCGTCTGGGGCGACACGACGAACGGGCGCAACGCGGACGTCTTCCTGACCGCCGCCCGCGCATACAAGGACGACCGGTACGCGGGCTACGTCGCGAAGAGCGGCACCGGAGAAACGGAGTTCGCGACCACGAGCGCGCTCTACCTCCCCGCCGCCACGGCGGTTAAAGCCGACCCGGCGGGCGACCCGCCCCTGCCCCCCCGACTGCTCGACGGCAGCGGCGTCGGCATACTCTGCGACCCGGCCGACAAAACCTCGGTGACGCTGACCTACGGCCACAAGGCCGGCCACGGTCACTTCGACCGGATGAACTTCGAGCTGTTCGCGGCGGGCGTCCCGCTGATGCCGGACCTCGGCTACCCGGACGCAATGAACGACTACGTCTCGGGCATCTACACCTGGTCGAAGAACACGATCTCGCACAACACGGTCACGGTGGACGCCGGGCGGCAGACCGGAAACGTCCCCGGCAAGGTCCGCCTGTTCGCGGCGGGTCCGTTCGCGCGCGTGCTGGGCGTGGACGCCGCCGGGACCTATCCGCAGACGACCGCGTACGGCCGCACCCTCGTCATGGTGGATGCGGGCGCGGGCAACAGCTACCTGTTGGACGTCTTCGACGTGGCGGGCGGCAAGCAGCACGACTACAGTCTGCACGGTCCGCCCGGCGAGTACGCGCCTCAAGGCGATGCCTCCGCCTGGACCGCCCCCGAGCCGGGGACGCTCGCGGGCCGGGACGTCCCGCTCGGGCACATCTACGACGCCCCGAAGATGGCCGGCAAAGACTACAAGGGCGGCTACAGCACCTACACCGGGTCCGGCTTCCAGCACCTCGAAAAGGTACGGCGGCACAAGGCCGCGGGCGGCTCCGCCGAATGCCTGGTGGAGTGGCGGCACGCGAAGGAGAAAAATGCCCGCCTGCGGGTCCGCATTCTTCCGCAGCCCGACCAGGAGATCGTCCTCGCCCAGGCGCGCGTCTCCCCGGTCAAGGTTCCCGACCCCGTCGGCTACCTGATCGCGCGCCGCCGCGCCGAGAAGCCGGGACTCAAGAGCCGCTTCGTCAGCGTCATCGAACCGCTGGCCGGTGCGCCTTTCCTCGCCGGGGCGCGCGCGGTGCCCCTCGCCGCCGGGGAGGGGACGGCGGTAGAGGTAACGAGGACGAGCGGTGACGCGGACCTGATCCTGCACGACCCCGCCGGGTCGGCCAAGCGCCTGACCTGGGGCGGCGACACGATCACGACCGACGCCCGGACCGTCGTCCTGACCCGGGGCAAAGGCGGACGCCTGACCCGCGTCTTTATCGCGGGCGCGCCGGGCGGCTGTACCCTGAAAACGGGAGAGCGGACCTTCAGCGCGAAGGGGGCACAGGGTAAGGTGGCCTCCATCGATCCGAAAAAGCGCGCTCTCCGCGTCGAAGGCATACCCGCCGCCGACGACTCTCCGAAGCCCGGCACCGTCGCTTTCCTGGTCAGCGGGCCGCGCCGGGCCGCCTTCACGGTCGCCACGGCGGCGCGCGGGGCGGACGGCGTCCTGAGCGTCACCACGCAGGAAGACCTGCTCGTGGGCCGCACGCCGGTAAAGGCCGTCTCCGGCACGAAAGTGACCTCCGGGATACCGCTGCCGCTTGCGAGCACCTACGCGGGCGCGGCGCTCTTCGGCGAAGCGTTCGGCCCGTCCTGCGGCACGGTAGCCTCCGCCACGGGGACGGAACTGACCCTGGCCGCCGCGCCGGGCGCGGACTTCCCGAAGGTCGGCGAGGACGTGTACCTCGCCCACGCCGCACCCGGCGACCGCTGGGAAGTCCCGGCGGTATTCGCACAGGCACTGTAAGACCGGAACAGAGCGGCGGGGGCCACGCGCGCGCGCACGCCCCCGCCGTAAACAGAACACGCGACGTACGCCGCGCCGTAGCGCGCTCGTCGTCGAATGCATCGAAGAAACACCATGACCACCGCAACCATTACGGATAACCCTACCAGAACCGCTGACACCGACGACCTGCCGTTGCGGCCCCGACCGCAGCTCGGGTTCGGCTACCAGATGATCGGCGCGGAGGAAGAAGAACTCGTCCTCCAGGTACTCCGCAGCCGCAACCTGTTCCGCTACTACGGGCACGACAAGAACGTCCCGCCGCCGATGGCCGCCGCGCTGGAGGCGGAGATGATGGCCCGCACGGGCCGCCGCTACGCCCTCGCGGTCACCAGTGGCACCGCGGCCCTCGAAGTCGCGCTCGGCGCGCTCGGGGTCGGCCCCGGCGACGAGGTCATCACAACCGCGTGGGGCTGGATCTCCTGCTTCAGCAGTGTCGTCCGGCTCGGCGCACGACCGGTCCTCGCCGAGATCGACGAGTCCTTCTGCCTCGCGCCGGGCGAGATCACCCGCCTGAAGACTGAGCGGACGAAGGCCGTGCTCGTCGTCCACTATCAGGGCATCGCCGCGGACATGGACGCCCTGCTCGCCGAAGCGGACGCGGCGGGCGTCGCCCTGCTGGAGGACTGCGCGCAGAGCGTCGGCGCTTCGTACAAGGGGAAGGCCGTCGGGTCGATGGGCACGGTCGGGACGTACAGCTTCCAGTACAACAAGACCGTCACCAGCGGCGAGGGCGGCATGGTCGTCACCGACGACCCGCTGCTCTACGAGCGCGCGGTGCGCATCAGCGACCTCGGCCTCGTGCGGGCCTTCCACCTTGGCGTCCTCGACGGGCAGACGCAGGTGCCGATGTTCGCGGGCGGCAACTTCCGCCTGACCGAACTCCAGGCGGCGGTAGCGCTGGCGCAGATCCGCAAGCTGGACGGCCTGGTTGCCCACTGCCGCGACCTGAAGAGGCGCATCCTGGACCGGGTCGCGGGCCTGCCCGGCCTCACCCCCCGCCCGGCGGCGGACCCGGACGGCGACCAGCCGATCGAGCTGTACTTCTCGCTGCCCACGCCCGAACTGGCGGACGCCTTCCGCGCCCGCCTGCACGAGCGCAACGTCAACAGCCAGAAGGTGACGGGCAGCTACTGCCACTACGCCCGCGAGTACTGCCAGACCGGCCACGCGCACCACCCCGCCGCCTCGCCCTTCTCCGAGTTCGAGACGTGGCCCGCGCCCGGCTACCGCGCCGAAGACTTCCCCCGCACGGAGGACCTCGTCAAGCGGTTCGTCGCCCTCCCCCTCGGCGTGCTCTACACCGCCGAGGACGCCGACTACATCGGCGAGTGCGTCCGCCGCGTCCACGCCGAACTGATGGGATAAGGAACGGAAAGGGCCGCCGTCGTTCCGACGGCGGCCCGCGCGCGCTTCACTCCCGCGCGGCTCCCCTTACTTTTCCGCGGCGCATTCCTTGAAGAAGCGCACCACGAGCGCGGGCGCTTCCGCGGGGAAGCGGTGACCTCCCGGGTGGATCAGCGTGACCAGCGGCGTGCTGCCGGTTTTCGATGCGTACTTCGTCCCTGTCAGCGTCCCCTTCTTCGCCCAGGGGCTCCCTGCCGCGCCGTCGCAGCCGTTGAGCTTCTTCAGCGCGCCCAGGGTGCGCTCCTGCCAGGCGAACTTCACCAGGGGGTCCCTCTCCCCGGCCACGTGCAGGACCGGCTTCGGCGCGAGGGACGCGCCGACCGAGCCCGCAATCGCCCCGGACGGGGCGACGGCCCGAAACACTGGCCCCCGGGTGGCCCAGAGCAGGTAGGTGAAAGAGCCCCCGTTCGAATGCCCCGTGGCGAAGACGCGGGACGTGTCCACCCGGTAGTCGGCCTTCAGCGAAGCGAAAACGGCGTCGAAGAACAACAGATCGCGGTCGTTCTGATCGCCCGGCCCGGACTGCCAGCCCGCTCTCCTGCCCTCGGGGTCGGTGAGTTTCCCCGGCGTCGGCAGGCCCTGCATGTAGACGACGATCGCCTCCGGCCACTGCGCGTGGTAGCCGAAGGAGCGGGCGGCCTGCGCCATCGAACCGCCGTGTCCGTGGAAAGCGAAGACCACGGGCGTCTTCGGGCCGTTCGCCCTCGCTGCGTCGGCGGGAACGTAGACCAGAGCCTCACGACGGACGCCGTCCACGGTCCACTGCTGCTTCACAACAGGGGGCGGGCCAGCCGCCGCCCGCGCGAGCGCGACGCGCCCCGGCGCTCGGGAAAGCGTCATCGCTATTACTGCGGCGGTCAGGATCAGCAATAGGGTCTTCACGGCGGTTTTCATGGCGCCCTCCGAACGCACGGCACTCTGCTCTGATTTCTCATCCCTGTGGACTGAAAAGCCGCGCGAAGGTTCAGCGGGGATTTGACAGCCACGCCCGTAGCCGGTATCGTGAGGGCAACCGGGCATGGAGTTGACCCGGGCGGCCCCGGACCGGGCCGCCGAACCGCCCCTTTCGGCTGATGACTCCTACGGACTTCGCGCGACGCCGTCCTTTGACGGCGTTCGCCGCCGTGCCGTAGGGTCACTCTTCACCCCTCCCCGGCACGGCAGGAAAGGCGCTCCGCTTTGCCGTTTCGTTTCGACCCGCGCGAACAGGCCGCGCTCCTGCTCGGCCTTCTGAAGTGGGCCGCGCTCGGCTCCCTCGTCGGGGTCCTCGCGGGCGTCGCGTCCGCGGCCTTCCTGCACTCGCTCACCTGGGCGACGGATTACCGCGAGGCGCACCCCCTCCTTCTGCTTCTGCTGCCGCTGGCGGGCCTTCTCATCGGGCTGGTCTACCACCGCTGGGGACACTCGGTCGCGGCGGGCAGCAACCTTTTGATCGACGCCATACACACCGAGCGCGGCGCGGCGACAGCGATACCGTTTCGCATGGCACCGCTCGTCCTCTTCGGCACGGTCGTCACGCACCTGTTCGGCGGTTCGGCCGGGCGCGAAGGGACGGCGGTCCAGATGGGCGGCACCCTCGCCAACCTGCTCACGAAGCCGCTGCGCCTCTCGCACCGGGACCACCGCGTCCTCATCATGAGCGGCATCAGCGCGGGGTTCGGGTCGGTGTTCGGCACGCCTCTGGCGGGAACGGTCTTCGGCATGGAGGTGCTGACGCTCGGGCGCATCGGCTCCGCCGCCCTGCTTCCGTGCCTCGCCGCCGCGTACGTCGGCGACGTCACCGCCCGCGCGCTGGGGGTCCACCACCACGTCTACGACGTTTACAGCGTCGCCGTCCCCCTGCCCGCCCTCACCCCCGGGCTGTGGGGTTTCATCGCCCTCGCGGGCGCGCTGTTCGGCCTCGCCAGCCTGCTGTTCGTCGAATTGACCGACGCCGTAGCCCACGCGGCGAAGCGATTGCTCCCCGACCGCCCCTACTTGCGCCCCGCGCTCGGCGGCGTTCTCGTCATAGCCCTGACGTACGCCGTCGGCACGCGCGACTACCTCGGTCTGTCCCTGCCACTCATCGAGCGGTCGTTCGCGCCGGGCGGGGTCTTTCTGCTCGCCTGGCTGCTAAAGACCGTCTTCACGGCGGTGACGCTGGGGACGGGCTTCAAGGGAGGCGAGGTGACCCCGCTGTTCGGGATCGGGGCGACGCTCGGGGCGGCGTTCGCGCAGGTGACGGGCCAGCCGCCCGCCCTGTTCGCGGGCCTCGGGTTCGTCGCGGTCTTCGCCGGTGCCGCGAACACGCCGCTCGCCTGCACGCTCATGGGCATCGAGCTGTTCGGGGCGCAGATGGGCGTCCCCTGCGCGACGGCATGCGTGCTGGCATACCTGCTCTCCGGCCACCGGGGCATCTACGCGTCGCAGCGCGTAGGTACGGCCAAGGCGGAGGGCGTCGTCGTCGCGGGCGGCACCGCCCTGCGAGACGCCCGCGCGGGCCGCGGCGTCCGCGTGCGCCTGCCGCGCCGTCGCCGGAGTCGTCGCAGCGACGGGGCGGCGCAGGAACCCGCGCTGCCCGGGGCGAACTCTGCGGAAACAACCCGTGGTAACGGAGAGCGAGTGTGAGCGACGGCGATGCGGCACCGCTCAGCCGACGCACGTTCCTGGCACGCACGGCGGCGGTAACAGCGGCGATGACTACGGCGACCAGTGAGGCAGAGGCGCAGCGGCAACCGGAGGCGTCCCGGCGCGAGGGACGTCCCAACGTTCTGGTCTTCCTCACCGACGACCACGGGCAGTGGGCGACGGGCTGCTACGGCTCGCCCGACCTGAACACCCCGGCGATGGACTACCTGGCGCGTACCGGCGCGCGTATGGCGAGCGCCTACACCCCCTGCCCCGTCTGCTCGCCCGCCCGCGCCTCCTTCTGGACGGGACGCCTCCCCTCGCAGCACGCCATCCACGACTGGATACACGAGCCGTCGCACCCGCAGACGTGGCTGAAGGAGGAGACGCCCACGCTCGCGCAGATCCTCAAGACCGCGGGCTACCACACCGGCTTCGTCGGCAAATGGCACGTCGGGCAGAGCTGGGTGCCGCAGCCCGGCTTCGACTACTACCTGGGCGAGGACAAGGAGCAGTACCCGCACCGGGGTCTCTGCCGCTTCGCGGAGAACGGCCAGACGGTGGAGCACTTCGGTCAGCGGTCGGCGTTCGTCACCGAGCGCGCCCTGCGCTTCCTGAAGGATCGGGACCGGGAGACGCCCTTCTTCCTGTTCGTCGGCTACACCGACACGCATTCCCCGTTCACGCAGCACCCGGAGCGGCTCGTGCGCCGCTACCCAGAGGGCGCGTTCACAGCCGTCCCAAACGAGACGTACGCGGGGACGGCGAAGGTACGCGCCGCCATGCCGACCGACCCGGAGAAGCGGCGCGAACACCTGGCCCAGTACCACGCGTCGGTCGAGTACATCGACGAGCAGGTGGGCGCGGTCCTCGACGCGCTGGAGGCGGAGGGCGTCCTCGACGACACGCTGGTCGTCTACACGTCCGACCACGGCCACATGAACGGGCACCACGGCCTCTACGCCAAGGGCAACGCCACCGCACCGCAGAACTTCTTCGAGGAGTCGATCCGCGTGCCGTGCCTGCTGCGCTGGCCGTCGCGCGTCGCCGCGGACGGGGTCCGGACCGAGCCGGTGGACCACTGCGACCTGTTCCAGACGCTGCTCGACGCCGCCGGTGCGCGCGAAACGGGCGATGCCGCGGCGCGGCGCAACTCGCCGGGCCAGAGTTACCTCCCGCTGCTGTCGAGCAGCGTCTGGAACAGGTCGCAGTGGTCCACCGGCTCGGTCCTGACCGTGCCCGCGGCGACGCGCGACGACCAGCGCAGCAGGCACGGCACCCGGATCGACTCTTCGAAGAAGTTCTGCGGCGCGGTGGCGTT
>DATLHN010000357.1:0-2146 GCA_035539875.1 Armatimonadaceae bacterium | reverse complement strand
AAGCGCCTCGTCGCCGCGTTCGTCATGAACCGCCCCGCCGACGAGCGCGACGCCGCCCCCGCGTGGCTTCAGTCCCGCCACGCGCCCGACCCCGCGCTACTGGAGGACGCCGCAAAGCCGCTCCCCGCCGCGTAGCGCGGGACTACCCGGTGATCCCGGCGGGGCATCCTTGGTCGCCGTCACGCGCCGTCGGGGTCGTACTGGTTCCAGGTGGTGTCGGGGTTCGCCAGGTCGATGCTGGCGTTCTCGTCGTAAGGCCAGACCGTCTTCTTCGCGTCCTCGGTCAGCCAGAGCGCGGCGCTCGCGACGGCGTCGCGCACCCGCGCGCGGTTCGTCGGCGTGTCCTCCAGGCCCAGGTGCTCCAGCCACAGGCGCATCCGCAGGCGGCGCGGCAGCCAGTCGCGGCTGCCGTCCTCGCTGCCCTGGTCGCAGATGCCGATCGCCACCTCGCTGTCGTGGGTCCACGAGCGCCGGTTCGTGTTCACCGAGCCGACGACCGCGTACTGGTCGTCGAAGACCCAGGTCTTGGCGTGGACGTAGCTGTGCGGGCCGCCGACCGGGCGGCGCGCGAAGACGCGTACCTTGTTCGGGGCCGCCTGCCGCAGCGCCCTGATGAACTGCTGGCGGCGGTAGTTCACCTGGGGCAGGTCGCTGATGCTGCCGTGGGGGATCACGACGGTCAGGTGCTGGAACGTCGGCTTCTTCAGGGTCGCGATCAGAGCGGCGCGGACGTCCAGGTTGGCGGCGTTGGGCGCGGTGTCCACGAAGTACTGGTCCTCGACGTAGATAAACGTCTTCGCCTGCTGGATGCCCTTCAGGATCATGCGCGCCGCCGACTGCTCGCCGTAGGGCGCGAACGCGTAGGGGGTGCCCGCCGTGACGACGTTCAGGGTGTACTTCTTGCTGTTGCCGAAGGTGCGCGCCACCTGTACCCAGTGCGTCGCGCCCGGGATCGGGTCCACCTGCGCCACCTCGGCGGTCACCTTGAGCGCCCCCTTCGCCCTGTCCGGGTCGGCGTGCCCGGGGTGGTCGTTCCAGCGCGCGGTGAAGACGTTCAGGAGGTCCCCGGCGGCGGGACCTGTGATGCGGCAGTGGACGTCGTGCAGCGGTTCGCCCGCACCGGCCTTGACCGTCTCCACGCGGTCGGGGTTGACGTCCACGCCGCCGACGAACGCGATCAGGCCCGACGCGCCGCCGACGACGAGCAGCTTCTGGTGGTGCGAGCCGAAGTTGAGGTGCCGGTCGTCGTGGATCGCCGCGCCGTTGTCGAGGGCGTTCATGCGGTCGATGCCGTCGGTCGGGTGCGACGTCAGGTGGTCGGAGAACATGCCGCGCACCTGCACGCCCTTTTTCGACGCGTCCGCGGTCAGCGCGGCGACGGTCGAGGCGGCGTCGCCCGCGACCAGCGGGACGCTGTCGGTGAACCACCACCCGAGCAGGTAGACGAAGCGCGGGACCTCGATGCGGTAGAGCACCCCCTTGTCGAACGTCCCGCCCTGGTACGTGATGCCGTAGAGGTTGCCGTCGGAGTGCAGCATCGGCGTGATGCGCGCGTGGCGGCCCGTGCTCCAGTTGTTGAGGAAGTTGTACAGCACGGTGAACTTCGTGCCGTCCGGGCGCAGCCGGAAGATCGTGCCGCGCCGCCCGGTCCCCCCGCCGATCGTCGCGCCGTAGAGGTAGCCGTCCTTCCCCTCCACCAGCCCCGCGACCGGCGAGGCCCCGTCGGTGGTGCCGTTGAACGCCCGCAGGATCGTGTAGGTCCCGCCCGGCGTCAGCCTGTAGATGACCCCCATGGTCGTCGGGCCGCCCGCGGACGTGGTGCCGTAGAGGTTCCCGTCGCTCGCCTGCATTACGGTGACCGCGCCGTAGCCGCGCGCGACGTCGAATTTGTGGATCGCGGAGACGCCGCCGCCGGCGCCGCTCGCCTTGAAGACCGTGCCGAGGGGGCAGGTGGCGTCGCCCTTGATCGTGGTGCCGTAGAGGTTGCCGTCGCGGCCCGCGACCAGCGACGACGGGTAGCGCCCGTTCGGACCCTGGAAGAAGTACTTCCCGCTGAGCGACCCGCTGTAGAGGACGCCGTACTGCTGGTTGTTGGCGTAGCCGGTGACGCCCACCAGGCCGCCGCCCGGGCCGACGATCGGCGGCG
>DATLHN010000356.1:0-3625 GCA_035539875.1 Armatimonadaceae bacterium | reverse complement strand
ACGGCCACCGCCGCGTGCTATAATCAGGCGGTACCCTCTTATGTCCGACCCGTCGTCCCCCGCCGCGGCGCCTCCCGCCGCCACCGCCTCATTCGCGCGCTACGCGCCGCTCCTGGTCTTCGCCGTCGCGCTGGCGCTACGCCTGTACGGCATCACGTGGGCGCTGCCCGACCGGGACCGCGCCTTCTCGTACCACCCGGACGAGTCCGTGGTCGTCGGCTACTCCCTGGTCGTGAACCCGCTCCTCGGCCGACTGGATCCCGGTTTCTACAACTACGGTTCGCTGTCGCTGCTGCTGAACTCGATATTCATCACGCTCGCCCGGGCGGTCGGCATGGCCGGCGAGGGTCCGGCCCCGGGCATCCCCTCCGGCGGCGACCTCCTGGCAGTCCGCACGCTCACGGCGCTGATGGGTGCGGGCACCTGCCTGTTCCTGATCTCCGCGGGCCGCCGCCTTTACGGCAGCGTGGCGGGCTATGGCGCGGCGCTTCTGTACGCCGTCGCGCCGCTCGCCGTGCAGCACGGCCACTTCGCGACCGTGGACGTGCCCGCGACGTTCTGGATCGCGGGCGCGCTCGCCTTCGCGGCGCGGTACCTGACGGACGAAGCCGCCCGGCCGCGCGACCTGCTGTGGGCGGGAGTGTGGTCCGGACTCGCCGCCGCGACCAAGTACAACGCCCTCCTGGTGGTCCTCGCCTGCGCGGCCGTGTGGCTCCTGCGACGGCCGCGGGGCAGCGCGGGCGCGCTCGGCCTGCTGGCGGCGGGAGCGCTCGGCGGGTTCTTGCTCGGCTGTCCCGGCATCCTGCTCAACCCGTCCGGCCTGATCGCGGGCATTGCCTACGAGGCAGTTCACGTGCGCGAGGGCCACGGCGAGGTCTTCACGGGCACCCTTCCGGCGCTCCTGTACCACCCGGTCGTCAACCTGCGCTGGGGGATGGGCGTGGTGCTCGCCATCGCCGCGGTGGTAGGCGTGGTCGCCGCGCTGCTGCGCCGCCGCCCGGCCGACCTGGCGCTGCTGGCGTTCGCGCTACCCTACTACCTCCTGATCGGGCTCGCGGAGGTGAAGTTCGCCCGCTACACGCTCCCACTCTTCCCGCCCCTGCTTCTGCTCGCCGCCTCGCTACTGGAGCCGGTGCCGGGTAAAACGGGACTGGCGCGCCCCGGCGCGGTGCTGGTCGTGATCGGCGGCGCGTACGCGCTCCTTTTCTCGCTCGCCCTCGACGCGGTAATGACGCGGACGGATACGCGGGACCGGGCGGCGGCGTTCATCCGTGAGAAGGGCTTCGCCACGGTCGCGTTCGCGAAAGGCCCGTGGTACTACTCCCCCCCGCTCGGCCCGCTCTTCGCGCACCCGAATCCCGCCCAGGCGCAGCGGAGCGCGCTGGCCGTCGAATCCCCGCGCTGCGTGCCGGCCGCTACCGTCTCGGGTGAGAGCGTCGCGCCGAAGGAGTGGTTCACCGAACTGCTGACAGGGACACAGCCGGACGCGGTCCCGCTGAACGAGTTCGAGTACGCGGACGCGCTTCGCACCGGCAATCCCGAGGCGCGCGCCTTCCTCGACGCCGCCCGGCCGATGCTGCCGAACCGCGAGACATTCACGAACCCGGTGCAGGTTTTCGGCCTCCCGCTGGCGAACGTCCGTGTGGGGGCCGACGGCCTGCCCGTCCAGCCCCTGCCGCACGATATGCTATACACGAACCCGTCTACCGTGGTGCATTACCGATGAACCCCCAGGATCGCATTCTCGTCGCCCTCGACGTCTCGACTGTTGACGACGCCCTGCGCCTCGCCCGGTCGCTCGCCGGGAGGGTCGGCGGGCTCAAGGTGGGCCTGGAACTGGTGAACGCGGCGGGCTTCGACATCTTCGACCGCCTGCGCGACGCGGGGGCGGACCGCATCTTCTACGACGCCAAGTTCCACGACATCCCGAACACGGTCGCCGGGGCGGTGCGCGCCGCCGCGCGGCGCGGCGTCTGGATGGTCAACGTCCACGCGACCGGCGGGTTCAAGATGATGCAGGCGGCGCGCGAGGCCGCCGACTCCGTGGAGAAGCCGCCGCTCCTGATCGCCGTTACCGTCCTGACGAGCATCGACGACGCCGCGCTGAACGAGGAGCTTCGCGTTCCGGGGCCGGTCGCGGAGCACGTGGAGCACCTGGCGCTTCTGGCGAAGGACACCCGGTGCGACGGCGTCGTCGCCTCCCCGCACGAGGTCTCGCTGATACGCGGGGCGTGCGGCGACGGGTTCGTGACGGTGATCCCCGGCGTCCGCCCGAAGGGGGTCGGGGCCGACGACCAGGCGCGCGTCGCGACGCCCGGCGAGGCGGTGCGCGCAGGGGCGCACTATCTGGTGATCGGGCGCGCGATCACGCGCGCCGACGACCCCGCCCGCGCGGCGGAGGAAATCGCCGCCGAGATCGCGGCGGCGGCGTCCTGACGGCATTCGAGGAGGAATCGATTGGCATCCAAAGTAGCGCTTCAGATGTACACCCTGCGCGACTTCACCGCGACCGAGGCGGAGCTCGCGGACACGCTTCAGAAGGTCGCCCGCATCGGCTACCCTGCCGTCCAGATGTCGGCCGTACGCGCCATCGAGGGTGAGTCGCCCGCCGTGGACGCGAAGACCGCCCGCAAGATGCTGGACGACACCGGCCTCAAGTGCGTCGCGACCCACCGCTCGTGGGACGCCCTGGCGAACCGCACGGACGACGAGATCGAGTTCCACCGTACGCTCGGCGCGACCTACACGGCGATCGGCGGCATCCCAAAGGAGTACGGCGAGCAGGGCGCGGACGGCTACCGCAAGTTCGTCGCCGACGCCGCCCCGGTAGTGGCAAAGCTCAAGGCCGCGGGCATCGGATTCGGGCACCACAATCACTCGCACGAGTTTATCCGTGTTCAACCAGGCGACCCCACGACGCTCTACGACATTCTCATCGAGGAAGGCGGCCCGGACTACCTCCTGGAAGTGGATATCTACTGGGTCTGGCACGCGGGCGTCGACCCGGTCCTCCTGATGGAGCGCTGCGCGGGCCGCGTGCCGTTCATCCACCTGAAGGACAAAGAGGTCGTGCCAAAGGACGGCCCAGTGATCGCGGCCATCGGCGAGGGCAACCTTCCCTGGGACCCGATCATCGCCGCCTGCGAGAAGGCCGGCGTAGACTGGTACGCGGTCGAGCAGGACACCTGCCGCCGCGACCCATTCGACTGTATCCGCTCGTCCTTCGAGTACCTGACCGCGAAAGGCCTGTAGTCCGGCGTCGCTGACGCTACCGCCGCGCCGATGCTCACCTCCACGTTCATCCACGTCCCGGGCGTCGGCGCGACGACCGAAAAGCGTCTCTGGCAGAACGGCATCCGCACGTGGGCGGACGCCCTGGCCGCGTCCCCCTCGGACCTGCCGCTCACGGCCGCGCAGCGGTCGTTCTTCCGCCCCACCATCGAGGCGTCCGCCTGCGCGCTGGAGCAGGGCGACTACGCCTATTTCGCGCGGACGCTCCCGGGGGGCGACCAGTGGCGCGCCGCCCCGGAGTTCATGGACCGCGTCGGATTCCTCGACATCGAGACGAACGGCGGGAATCGCCCCGAGGACATCACCGTCGTCGGCGTTTACGACGGCGACGAGA
>DATLHN010000355.1:0-2984 GCA_035539875.1 Armatimonadaceae bacterium | reverse complement strand
CATCAACGCCGTCGGCAACCTCGGCGGCTTCCTCGGCCCGTTCGCCGTGGGCAAGGTCCAGCAGGCGTCGGTCGCCGCCGCCGGGGCCGCCGGGGCCGCGCCCAACTTCACCCTGAGCCTGTTCGTGCTCGCGTCCAGCGTCCTGGCGGGCGGCATCCTCTCGCTCGTCGCCGCGCGCGGCGTATTCCCGTCCGGAGATAGTGCCCGATGATAGTTTGCAACCGGCTCTCGCCGCCCTGCCTCGCCGCCGCTGTCGCCCTCATCCTGCTGCCCGTCGCGGGCGCGCGGGCGCAGCAGATTCAGCCCGGCCCCTACGCGCCGGGGCCGGACTCGCAGGCGCAGGCCGGCGTCCCCAAGGGCGAGGTGCTCAAGTTCAGCTTCGAGGACTCGAAAATCTTCCCCGGCACCTACCGCGACTACTGGGTGTACGTCCCCGCGCAGTACAGCCCCGACAAACCCGCCTGCGTCTACATCAACCAGGACGGCGTCCAGTGGAACGCCCCGGTCGTCTTCGACAACCTCATCCATAAGAAGGAGATGCCGGTTACCATCGGCGTCTTCGTCATGCACGGGCGCGTGAAGGCGGCGAAGCCGGACGCCGCGCTCGACCGCTTCAACCGCAGCTACGAGTACGACGGCCTCGGGGACGACTACGCCCGCTTCCTGCTCGAAGAGCTTCTGCCCGAGGTGGAGAAGAAGAAGGCGTCGGACGGTCGCCCCCTCCGGCTCTCGAAGAGCGGGAACGACCGCGCCATCGGGGGCAGCAGCAGCGGCGCGATCTGCGCCTTTACCGCCGCCTGGGAGCGCCCGGACGCCTTTTCGCGCGTCTTCAGCACGATCGGGACGTACGTCGGCCTGCGCGGCGGCGACGGCTACCACACCCTTATCCGAAAGACCGAGCCGAAGCCGCTCCGCGTCTACCTCCAGGACGGCGAGAACGACCTGAACATCTACGGCGGCGACTGGTGGATGGCGAACCAGACGATGGAGCGGGCGCTGACCTTCGCGGGCTACGAGGTGACGCACGTCTGGGGCAACGAGGGGCATAACGGGCGGCACGGGACGGCCCTCTTCCCGGACGCGATGCGCTGGCTATGGAAGGACTGGCCGCAGCCGGTGAAGACCGGGCAGACCCGCAACAACGCGCTGAACGCCGTGCTGCTGCCCGGCGAGGGGTGGCAGCTGGTGGGGGAGGGCTACGGGTTTACCGAAGGTCCCGCCGTGAACGCCCGCGGCGAGGTCTTCTTCAACGACGCCGCACGAAATCGTACCTACCGGATCGGCCCCGACGGCAAGCCCGCCGTTTTCGTGGCGGACTCGAAGAAGGGCGACGGGCAGGCGTTCGGCCCGGACGGCCGCCTCTACGCGGTCGCGGCGGGCCGGGACCAGGTCGTCGCCTACGACGCGGCGGGCAAGGCCGCGACCGTCGCGAAGGGGCTGAAGGGCAACGACCTGGTCGTGGCGCACAACGGGAATATCTATGTCACGCAGCCGGGCAAGGTGCCGGGCGAGCCGGGGCGCATCCACCTGGTTACGCCCGACGGTAAGAAGCGGGTGGTGGACGAGGGGGCGTGCTTCTACAACGGCGTCACGCTCTCGCCCGACCAGACCCTGCTCTACGCGAACGACAGCCGCTCGCACTGGGTCTACAGCTACCAGGTACAGCCCGACGGCTCCCTGAGGTACCGGCAGCGGTACTACTGGCTGCACGCGCCGGACGACGACGACCCGTACCTGGGCGACGGCAGCGGGGCCGACGGGATGCGGGTGGACCGCGACGGCCGCCTGTACGTGGCGACCCGCCTGGGCATCCAGGTCTGCGACCAGGCGGGCCGCGTGAACGCCATCATCCCGACGCCCAACGGCAGGGTCGCCAACCTCTGCTTCGGCGGCCCGGAGTTCGACACGCTCTACGCGACGTGCGGGGATAAGGTCTACCGCCGCAAGCTGAAGGTGCGCGGCGCGAACGCCTGGGACGCGCCGCACCGGCCCGCGCCCCCGGGCCTGTAGCGCCGGGCCGGAGAACTATTATCACCTTTGAATTACGGCTATAACTGTGTATAATCCCCGCAAGTTATTGCCTGGAATGTGGGATCGATGACGACCCGAACGCCCGAAGACGGCGCGCCTCCCGTTCCGCGCCCCGCGCCGCGGCGCGGTACGGCCAAGCACAGCGAGTTGACGCAGTCCCTCCGCCAGATGGTGGGGGGGATGCGCCCGGGCGACCGCCTGCCGACGCAGGAGGCGCTCATGCGCCAGTTCCACGTCTCGGATACGACCGTCCTCCGCTCGCTCGAAGACCTGAAGCGCGACGGCCTGATCGTCCGGCGGCAGGGCAGCGGGACGTTCGTCGCCGACCCCGCGCTCCGGGAACGACCTTCCGCGCCGCCCGAATCCGTCGCGCCCCGCCGTGCCGCCCGCATGGTGGCGGTGCTGTCCCGCCCGAGCGCCAGCCCCTTCTTCTCCGAGATGGTCCAGGCGGTCGAGGCGAACCTCTGCCAGCACGACCTGGCCCCGGTGCTGATCGTGGACGTGGGCCAGGACCGACGCGTGCAGCGGGCGCGGGCTTATTGGGAGAGGGGCGAGGTCCTCGGGGCCATCCACATCGGCTCCGCCTCCCTGGCAGACATGGGCGACCTGCCCGTCATCCTGGTCGGCGAGAGCGAGCACGACCACGACTTCTGCCAGGTGTCGCTCGACAACGTCGCCGCCGGTCGCCTGGTCGGCGAACACCTGTGGGAACTCGGGCACCGGGGCGTCGCGGTCGTCACCCTGAGCGAAGCCCCCACCCCCGGCGCGCCACCCCTGCCGGTGGACCGGGTCCGCGTCGCCGGACTGCGCGCGGTGTGGGAAGAGCGTGGCGGCACGTGGCACAATGACTGGCAGGTCACGCATCCGTTTCTGCTGCGCCCCGACGACCGCCACGGCATAGACATGATGCGACTGTACCTGGAGCCGGTGTTCCGCTCGCCCGGCGACCGCCC
>DATLHN010000354.1:0-3775 GCA_035539875.1 Armatimonadaceae bacterium | reverse complement strand
ACGAACGAGGAGGATTCGTACTGGCTGCGCGAGGAGGTCCTCGCCGCGTGCGGCCCGCTGTACCCGGGCGCGCCCGCCCCGCGCCGCCGCGGCGTCGATGCCCCCGACCCCGGCGACACGATCCTCGCGACGAAGACGCATACGTCCGAGGACCCGCAAACGCGCGTGGTGCTCGACGCCGACCTCGAAGTGCTCTCCCGTCCCTGGGAGGCGTACCGCGACTACGCCCGCCGCATCCGAGACGAGTACGCGCATGTCTCCGACGACGACTTCCGCCGCGGGCGCGCGGCGTTCCTCGAGACCTTCCTCGCCCGACCCCTGGTGTACTTCACGGAACCGATGCGGGATCGCGAGCCGCTGGCGCGCGCCAACCTGGCACGGGAGCTGAAGCTACTCCGGGGAACGAATGTGTGACCGCGTCCCCGTCGCGCTATAATCTACATGGCGCGCCGCCGGCCCGGCCACGGGCGTTTAGCAACCGGCCCGCCCGGGGCGACAGGGAACCGGCATGGATTTCGACGCACATACACTTCGGGTTCTGGAATACCGTCAGGTCGTGGACCTGCTGGCGGAGCGTGCCGCCTGCTCCCTGGGGGCGGAGCGCGCGCGCGAACTGCTGCCGTCGCCCGTCCACGCCTTCGTGCAGGAGCGTCAGCAGGAGACGCGCGAGGCGCGCCTCCTGACGGCGCAGCACGGGGCGATGCCGCTCGGCGGCGTGCACGACGTGCGCCCGCTCCTGGTGCGCGCCGAGGTCGGCCAGAACCTTACCCCGACCGAATTCCTGGACCTCGCGTCCACGCTGATCGCCGGGTCCCGCATGAAGGGCTTCCTCCTGCGTAACGCCGAGAAGGCCCGGCTGCTCGCGGACCGCGCGAAGTCCATCGACGAATTCCCGCAACTGGTCGGCGACATCGAGATGTGCATCGGGCGCTCGGGCGAGGTACTCGACTCCGCGTCGCCGACACTCGCCTCCCTGCGCTCCCAGATCAAGACGGCCGCGAACCGGATCACCGAGCGGCTGAGCTCCATCCTCACCTCCTCGGTGTACCGCCCCATGCTCCAGGACCCGGTGATCGTGCTGCGCGACGACCGGCGCTGTCTTCCCGTGCGCGCCGAGCACCGGCGCGAGTTCAAGGGGATCGTCCACGACCAGTCGGCGTCCGGCGCGACCCTCTTCATGGAGCCGATGGTCGTGGTGGAGCTGAACAACGAGCTTCGCGAGCTGGAGATCAAGGAGCGGCGGGAGATCGAGCGGGTGCTCGCCCGCCTCACCGCCAGCGTCGCCCGCCTCGGGACGCGCATCCACGGCACCGTCGAGGTGCTCGGCGGGCTGGACCTGGCGAGCGCGAAGGCGAAGCTGGCGGACGACCTGGACGCGGTCGAGCCGGGCTTCAACCGCAACGGGGTCGTACGCCTCCGCGACGCCCGCCACCCGCTGCTCGACCCGGAGACGGTCGTCCCGATCAGCGTCACGATGGGGGACCGGTTCCAGGCGCTGCTGATCACCGGCCCGAACACCGGCGGCAAGACGGTCACGCTCAAGACGGTCGGGCTGCTGACACTGATGGCGCAGGCGGGGCTCCAGGTGCCCGCCGCGCCCGGTTCGGAGCTGGCCTACTTCGACCAGGTCTTCGCCGACATCGGCGACGAGCAGAGCATCGCCCAGAGCCTTTCGACCTTCTCGGCGCACATCACCAACATCGTGCGTATCCTGCGCAACGTCGGCACGCGCGCGCTGGTCCTTCTCGACGAACTGGGCGCGGGGACGGACCCGGGGGAGGGGGCCGCGCTCGCCAAGGCGATTCTCGCGTACCTGCTGGAGCACAACGCGCGCGTCATCGCCACCACGCACTACGGCGAGCTGAAGGAGTTCGCCTATTCGCGGGACGGCATAGAGAACTCGGCGGTGGAGTTCGACCCCGAGACGCTGCGCCCGACGTACCGCCTGCTGATGGGGGTGCCCGGCTCGTCCAACGCCTTCCACATCGCGCGTCGGCTCGGGATGCCGGGCCGCGTGGTGGACGACGCCATGAGCCACCTCTCCCGCGCCGACCTCGACACCGGCCAGATCATGCAGCGGCTGGAGAGGTCGAAGCGCATCGCGGACGACGAGAAGCGGCGCGCGGAGCGGCTTTCGCGCGAGCTCGAAGAGCTGAAGTCGAAGTACGAGGCGCGCCTGCGAGACCTGGAGATGCTCCGGCGGGAGGCCAAGGAGCGCGCGTCCCAGGAGGCCCGCGAGGTCATCAAGCAGAAGACCGAGAAGATGGAGAACATCCTGGTCGAACTGCGGCGGCAGGGCAAGGAGGGGCGGCGCACCAACTCGGCCCGCAAGAAGATGAAGGACACCGCCGACGAAATGATCGGCGGCATCGGGTACGAGAATGAGCCGTTGCCGGTGGACGAGTCGGACGTTCCGACGGCGCTGCGCAAGGGCGAGCGGGTCCGCGTCCTTTCCCTCGGCGGCGCGACGGGCGAGGTCCTGGAGCCGTCGTCGGACGGCGAGGCGGTGGTCCAGATAGGCGTCATGCGCGTGACCGTACCCCTGACCGCGCTGCGCGCGGAGAAGAAGGGGACGCAGTCGGCGGCGGAACCGGCAACGTCCAAGCCCACCACCCGCGGCGGGGTGGCGTCGATGGCTCTGAGCAAGGCGCAGACGATCGAGTCCGAGATCACGCTGATCGCGCAGCGGGTGGACGCCGCGCTGCCGCGCCTGGACAAGTACCTAGACGACGCCTACGCCGCGGGTCTGGAGTCCACCCGCATCATCCACGGCAAGGGGACCGGCCAGCTCCGTAAGGCGGTCTGGGAGTTCTTAAAGGGCGACTCCCGCATCGCGTCCTTCCAGATGGCGCACCCCGACGACGGCGGCGCGGGCGCGACCGTCGTCCGCCTCAACGTCTGAGCGCCGCCGTCCCTTCCGCGTCCGCCCGCCGGGCGCGAGTCTCGCCGACATGCGTAAACCGAAGTACGAATATCGGGTCGAGGGCGGCGACGGCGCTGCGGCGACCCCGGATGGCGACGCCATCGACTGGTTCCGCGGCGAGTTCGCGTTCCTCAGCAACTTCTTCGAGCATCCCGTCGAGATCGACGGCATCGTCTATCCCACGACCGAGCACGCGTTCCAGGCCATGAAGGCGAAAGAGGCGGCGGAGCGGTACCATGTGGCGGAGGCCCCGACGCCCGCCGCCGCGAAGGCCCGGGGCCGCAAGGTCTCCCTGCGCGAGGACTGGGACGCCGCGCGATTCGCCGAGATGGAGCGCGTCCTGCGCCTCAAGTTCCGCGACCCCGGGCTGCGCGAAAAGCTGCTCGCGACCGGCGACCGGCAGCTTATCGAGGGGAACAACTGGAAGGACACGACCTGGGGCGCGATCCGGGACAGGGACGGGAACTGGAAGGGCCGGAACGAACTGGGCCGACTGCTGATGAAGATTCGCGACGAGATACGCGCCGGGCAGGAGCCGGGCGCCACTGGGGCGGTTCACCCGCAGGCGGACCTGATCGCCGCCGCGCTCGACGCACGGGGGCGCGCGTACGTCCCCTACAGTAACTACGCGGTGGGCGCGGCCCTGCGAATGGCGAGCGGCGCGGTCGTCACCGGCTGTAACGTCGAGAATGCGTCCTACGGCCTCTCGAACTGCGCGGAGCGGACGGCGGTTTTCACGGCGGTCGCGGCGGGGGAGCGCGAAGTGCGGGCCGTAATCGTGGCGACGCGGGACGGCGGTTCACCGTGCGGCGCGTGCCGCCAGGTGCTCTCCGAGTTCGCGCCGCACGGTGA
>DATLHN010000353.1:0-12126 GCA_035539875.1 Armatimonadaceae bacterium | reverse complement strand
TGCCTCGCCGGAGATCGCGGAGATGCTCCTGGCGTCCGGAGCGGACGTCAACGCCCGCGACCGGGCGGGACGCACGCCGCTCCACGTCTCGGCCATGGCGGCAACGCCGTTCGCCGAGGACGACGCGGACCGGTGGGCGCTGTGCACCCTGCTGGTCGCGAAGGGCGCGGCGGTGGACGCCCACAGCGCCGCAGCCCTGGACCGCGCCGACGAACTGGCCCGGCTCTGCGCGGCGGAACACCCCGCGACGCGGGACGCCCGCGCGCCCGGGGACGGGGGGACGCCGCTGCACGTCGCGGCGCGCGCCGGGTACCGCCGGGCGATCAAGGCGCTGCTCGATGCCGGGGCGGACGTCGATGTGCGGGACGACCGGGGCCGGACGCCCCTGCATGCGGCACCGAGCCCGGGCCGGAAGCGGTTGCTCCCGCCGCAGGCGACTGCCGTCAGCCTGCTCCTCGCGGCGGGGGCAGTGGTAGACGTCTTCGCCGCCGCCCTGCTGAACGACACGGCACGGCTCGAACGACTCCTCACGGAAGCGCCCGGACTGCGGGACGCCCGCGACGCGGACGGGGCGACGCCCCTTATGCTGGCGGCGTGGCACGGAAGCCGCGGCGCGCTGGAGCACCTGCTGGAGCGGGGCGCGGGCGTCTCCGCGAAGGACGCCGCCGGGCGAACCGCGGTCAGCGTCCGCTGGCGACCCGAAGACGTGGACGCCGCGTCGGTGGACCTGCTTCTGGCCGCCGGGGCGACGCCGGAGCCGAAGACGGCGCTGGCGCTGGGGCGCGGGACCTCAGCGCCCGACCCCGAACTGCTCGATTGGGCGATCGCGGCGGGGATTCCGGCGGAGCGGATCGCACCTGGCGACGCGCGCGGCCTGACCGTCCACCAGGCGGCGGCACTCGGCGCGGACGAGCGGGTGCGGCGGATCGTCGGCGAGGACCCGGCGGCCGTCCGCGAGCGGGACGCGCGCCGCTGCACCGCGCTGCACCGCGCGGCCGAGCGGGGCCACGCGGGGACGGTCTCGGTGCTGCTGGCGTCCGGCGCGGACCCGAACGCCCAGGCGGACGACGGCGAGACGCCGCTGCACCGCGCCGCGCGCGCCGGGCACGCAACGGAGGCCGCGCGCCTGCTGCTGGACGCCGGGGCGGACCCCGCGCGGCGCGACCACCGGGGCGAGGGGCCGCTGTTCGCCGCCTGCACGAGCGGCGATGCGGAGACGGTCGTACGGCTTCTCGCCGCGGGCGCTTCGGCGCGGGAGGCGGGCAAGGGGAAGGACACGCCGCTCCACGTCGCCGCAGAGCGCGGGCACGGCGAGGTCGTCGCGCGCCTGCTGGCGGCGGAGGCCGATCCGAACGCGCGCAACTACTACGGCGCGACGCCGCTCCACGTCGCCGCGCGCGAGGGGCGCGCGGACGTCGCGAAACAACTCCTCGCGGCGGGCGCGGAACTGCTCGCCCGCGACGACTGGTACCGCACGCCGCTGCACGTCGCGGTCTGGTTCGACCGCGCCGACGTGGCGGAAGCGCTGCTGGACGCCGGTACCGCCGTCACCGAACTGTCCTACGGCTTCTCGACGCCGCTGCACACCGCCGCCGAGCGGGGCAGCCGCCGGGTCGCCGAGCTGCTGATCGCACGCGGCGCGGACGTCAACGCGGCCAGCGACTTCGGGCGCACGCCGCTCCACGACGCCGTCCACGCCGACCAGTACGACGTCGCCGCCCTCCTGCTGGAGCGCGGCGCGAACCCGTCGGCCGCCAACAACCGCAGGCAGACGCCGCTCCACTGGGCCGCCGCCGGAGGACGCGCCGAACTCGTGCGCCTGCTCCTGTCGTTCGGCGCGGACCGCACCGCCCGCTCCTACAAGAACGAAACGCCCCTCGAAACGGCACGGCGCTACAACCACTCCGGAATAGTGGCCCTTCTCCAGGAGGCTTAGCGGTCCGCGCCGTGCGCCTCCGCCCATGCCTTGAGCGGAGTGTCGGCGAATTCGTTGCGCGACGGGAGGTAGTAGGAAAGCTCGTGCGTCGCGCCGCCCAGGAGTTGCCGCTGGATCGGCGTCGCCTTCTCCAGGAGTTCTTCGGGCTGGGTGACGAAGTCGATGGCCTTCATCCAGCGGTAGCAGTAGCCGAGGTAGATGTTCTTGCGCGGCAGGTCCGAATAGTTCGGGCCGACCGCGTGCCAGCAGCGCTGTTCGAAGAAGACGGCGTCGCCCGGCTTGGTGAGTACCTGGATCGCCCCCTCCGGCTCGCCCGTCGCGGGGTCGATCGGCGGCTTCTTCGCCGACCGGTGCGAGCCGGGTACGACGCGCAGGTTGCCCCGGTCCGGCTCGGAGAGGTCGGTCAGGAAGTACCCGATCTTGCCGTACAGCCGGGGCCAGACGCCGTCCATGGTGGGGAACGACGGGTGCGGGCCGTCCGCGTGCCAGTCGCTCGCCTTGAAGGTGGGCGGCTCGTTGGGGTTCGGCGTCCGGACGAAGACGTGCGAGGTCGTAAGCTGGACGTTCCACCCGAACGTGTCGACGACGACCGGGAACGTGGACGGCCAGTCGAGTAGCGGCAGGAGGGCGTCGCCGCCGGGCCGCGCGATGGCGTTGCGTATCTCCACGGTGGCGAACGGGTCCATCCCCTGCTCCGCGCGCCAGTCGGCGTCGAGGCGGTCCACCACCGCCGTGAAGTGGGCGACCTCGTCCGCCGTAAGCGCCCCGGTCAGGATCAGAAAGCCGTCGCGCTCGACGGCGGCGCGCTGCTCGTCGGTCACGCAGAGGGGCGCGCGGCGGTGTGCCGGGTCAGTGGCGGCGGCGGCAGGAGTCGTTGGCATGGCGTTGTTCCTTCCCTTCAGCGGGACGATTCGCGGACGACGGGGCGGGCGAGCAAAGCGGGCGCGAGGCGGACGCTGGTGAGCGTCGGGGTCAGTCTCGCGGGCAGGTCGTCCGGGTCGTTCCACCCGACGACGGCGACATCGCCGGGCACGGAGCCGACCGCCGCCCGCACGGTTGGCGTACCCCGCGCAAAGGACCGGGGCGGCGGGAGAACACTCTCCCGCCGCCCCGCCCGTTCGTCTCGTTTGACGTGCTCCACGCGCGTCAGTAGACGCAGGTCCACTCCGTGATGACGTCCCGGACGCCGGAACGCTGCCGCAGGGATTTGAGGAGTCCCGTGACCGCGGCCTCGAAATTCGCCTCGTGGCCGCGCAGCGGGCGGATGCGCCCGTGCAGGTGAATAACCCCGTGACTCACGGAAACCTGGACCTCGCCGCAGTCCACGGAGTGTCGCCCCATCTCGCGCCGCACGGTGCGGCATTGCTCCTGATTCTCCTGTTTGGCCTTGTTCACGAGCACCCTTTCCGCCCCCGGCTTAAACCGCCGGAAAGCAAAAAGCGCGCACGAAGCCGGTCGCCCCGCGCGCGCCAGTGTTGCTCCCATAGTACCACGGTAGGCGGTATCAGTAACCCTCCTCGCCTCCGGCCTCCCACCGGCTCCCGGTATAGCTGATGATCTCGATCGACTGGCCGCCGGGGGCTTCGAGGTAGAAAGAGCGGGTGCCGTCGCGGTGGGGCTTGATCTCCCGGCCGTTCTCGGCGGCGAGCCGCTCCAACTCCGCGTCGTCGACGCGCCACGCCAGGTGTCCGGGGTGCTGGTCCCGGACCACGAACGCGAGTTTCACCCCGCCCGCCTCGATAAAGGCCCAGGTCGCGTCCTGGTGGAGCACGCGGACGCCCGGCAGCACGCGCTGATACCACGCCACCGCCTCACCGACGTCCGGCACGACCTGCGCCGCATGGTCGAACTGGTAGCTCATCGCCGCACCTCTTTCCAAGTTACGCCGGATTATAGCACGTCGGGCGGGTCCGAATCCGTGCCCTCGGCCGCCGAGGGCGGCGCGACCTCCAGCGCGAACGCGGTCGCCTGCTGCCAGTCGAAGGCCGCGCCCTCGCGCGCGAGGCGCTCGAACCGGTCCGCGCCCATCGCTCCCCGGATCGCCTCGCGCGCGACGCCCCGCTCGTCCGCGCCCAGTCCCCGGAAGCCGGTGCGCTCGCGCAGCGCGCCGACCGCCCCGAAGAGTCGCGCCCCGCGGTCGTGGTCGCCCTCCTCCCCGGCGAGGACCGCGAAGTTCTCCAGCACGATGATCGTATCGCCGGGGCTTTCCATCTCGCGGAACATCCGGAGGCTTTGCGCCAGAAGCGACCGGGCGACGCCGTAACGGCCGCGCCGCAGGGCGACCGTGCCTAGAGTGCTCAGTACGGTGGACTCGGTCATGCGGTGGCCGACGCCGCGCGCGATCACGAGGCACTCTCGAGCGTTCTTCCACGCCGAGTGCAGGTCGCCGTCGTGAAGGTCGAGCAGCGCCACGTGGTTCAGGGAGATGGCGATCCCGCGCCGGTCGTCCAACTGCCGCCGGAGCGTCAGGCTCTCCCCGACCGCCTCGCGCGACCCCTCCCAATCGCGGAGTTCGGACTGCACGATGCTGAGATTGTAAAGAGCCGTGGCGACGTTTTCCGTGCGGTTCGTGCGCCGGAAGAAGGGCAGGTGCTCCTGCAGGAGGTCGCGGGCGCGTTCGTGCTCCCCCTCTATCTCGGCCAGCAGACCGAGGTTCGTCCCGGCCAGCGCCTCGCCGAACTCGTCGCCCGTCTCCCGGCTGAGTCCGAGGACCGCCTCGACGTGACGGCGCGCGGGGCCGTTGTCCCCCTGGGTCATCGCGAGGTTCCCCGCCGAGGTGTGCGCGCGCTTTCGCGCCGACGCTGAGGCGCCGCTCTCCGCCTTCGCCAGGGCATCCTCCAGCCAGGCACGTCCCTGCGTCAGGAGGCCGCGCGCCCGGTGGTAGCGCCAGCTCCCGGCGGGGATGATCAATGCGCGGTCGTGGTCGCCGCGCGCGACCGCCCACTCCCAGGCGGCGCGCAGGTTCCCCTGCTCCTGCGCATAGAAGTCGGCCCAGCGGGCCTGCTCGCCGCCCGTCATCCCGTTCTCGCCGACGTCCGCCTGCCCGGCGTAGAAGGCCAGGTGGGCGTCGCGTACCCCGTCGGCTTCCGGCACGGCACTCTCCGCCAGCCGCTCCGCGGCGTACTGCCGGATCGTCTCCTGCATCCGGTAGCGACCGCCCCCCGTTTCCGCCGCGCGCGTGTCGTCGAACAGTACCAGCGACCGGTCCACCAGCGCCGAGAGCAGGTCCAGCACTTCTTCGGTTTCGATGTCCCCGCCGGGGCAGATGTACTCGGCGGCCTCCAGCGTCCAGCCGCCCGCGAAGACGGAGAGGCGTTCGAAGACGCGGCGCTCCTGGTCGCCGAGAAGGTCGTAGCTCCAGTCGATCAGGGCGCGCAGCGTCTGCTGGCGGGGCAGCGCCGCCCGGTCCCCGCCCGTCAGCAGCCGGAACCGGTCGTCGAGACGCGCGGCGATCTGTTCGACCGTCAGCACGCGCACGCGGGCGGCGGCCAGTTCGATCGCCAGTGCGATGCCGTCGAGGCGTCGGCAGACGTCCACGATCGCGCGCGCCTGGCGGCCCGTCGGCAGGAAGTGGGGTGAAACGGCGGTGGCGCGCGCCACGAAGAGGCGCGTGGCGTCGTGCGACGTCACCACCTCGGCGATCGCCGCGTCGTCCTCGGGCATGTCCTCGGCGGGGACAGAGAGCGGGGGAACGCGCCAGGTGCCCTCGCCGACCAGCCCAAGTGGCTGCCGACTGGTCGCGACCAGGCGCAGGTGCGGGCAGCGCCGCAGGAGCAGGTCCGCGAGCGCGGCGCACGCCGCGAGCAGGTGCTCGCAGTTGTCCAGAACGATCAGGGAGCGTCGCGTCTCCAGTACGCGCAGAAGGAGGTCACGCGGTGGCACGTTCCCGCCAATGTCCGCGACCTCCAGGACGGCGGCGACCGCCTGCGGCACGAGCGACGGGTCGGCGAGCGGCGCGAGGTCTACGAAGAAGATGCCGTCCGGGAAGTCCGGGGCGGCGCGGCGGGCGGACTCTATGGCGAGGCGCGTCTTGCCGACGCCGCCCGCGCCGACTAGCGTGACGAGCCGGTGCGCGCTCACCTGTTCGGCGACATGGTTCAGTTCCGGCTGCCTGCCGATGAAGCCGGAGACGGAGAGCGGGAGGCGCACCGGGCCGTCGGCACCGGCGACCGCGGGCATCCCGGCGCGGCCACCGCCGGCCGCGGGCGAGCCTCCCGCGGGGGCGGTGACCCGACCCGGCCGCGCGCGCAGCGACTCGTACAGCGCGCGGGTTTCGGGGTCGGGGTCGGCGTTGACCTCCCGGCGCAGCGCCAGCCGCAGGTCACGGTACGCCTGCAACGCCTCCGCGAAGTTGCCCGAACGCGCGAGCGCCTCCATCAGCCCTCGGTGCGCCGACTCGCGCAGCGGCTCCGCCGCGACCGCCAGCCGGAAGAGCCGAACGGCTTCCGCGTACTCGCCGCGTTCGCGACGCGCGCTGGCGAGCCTCTCCAGCGCGGCCAGGTACGTCTGCTCCCGGCTCAGGCGCTCGGGGTATATCCACTCCCCCTCCCCGCCCTCCAGCAGCGGACCGCCGTAGGTGCGGATCGCCTCCTCCAGCGCGGGAACGTCTTCCGCGCCGCGCGCGCACGCGGCGTCGAAAGCGGCCACATCGACGCGGACCCGCGCCCCGGATTCCAATCGGAGGGAGCGGGGGGTCGGCGACGTCAGGCAGTCGCCGGCCGCGCCGAGCGCACTCTTGAGGTCCGTCAGCGCGCGCCTCAGGTTCGCCAGCGCCACGCTCTCCTCGCTGTCCGGCCACAGCCGAGAGGCCAGGTAGGCACGTTTCCGTTCCCTGCCCGCGGGCAGCGCGAGCAGGGCGAGCAGGTACAGGCCCTTCCGCGAGCGCAGCGGCGGCAGCCGCTCGCCCTCGACGGTAACGCCCGGCGTTCCGAATAGGCGAATATCCAGGAGGGGCGCGGAGACCGTCGGGGAGGGCGACACGGAGACGTCACGGGCCAGCATCATGATTATATTATCGGTTGACCACGTAGTTTCCCCCTGTCCGACCACGGTTCCGACCACGGTCGCACGCTATCCTCCCTGTGAGCGTAGGAAGAGTGAAAGAGTGGAAGAGGAGAAAACATATGACAGATCGGTCTGCCCTCGGCGAAGGGATGATCCGCCCACGGCAATGGAGCGGGGTCGATCAGAAAAAGTAGGCAGGACCTACTGAACTGCCCGTCGGCACGACGACGGCAGCACTCGGGCAGCACTCGGTACGACAGAGAGACGGGGAACGGCACGAGCGGCGGGCGCCTGGGGGAGGGTGCCCGCCGCTCTGTCATTCGCCCACTCCGATCGCGGGCGTGCCGCGCATGCGTGGCCGCGTTGACAGCGGACGCGCCGCTGTGGCACAATCCGCCCATGGAATCCGGACTCCCCCTGCTCTGCGTGCTGCTGCTGTCCGCGGTCGCGATGTTAGGCGGCGGCGCCTGCGAGGAGGCGACGCCGCGCGATGACGACCGTTCGGCGGAGAAGGTCACCGTTTACCGCGACGCGTTCGGCGCTCCCCACGTCTACGCCGCGAGCGGGGCGGGTGCGGCCTACGGCTTCGCCTACGCGCAGGCGGAAGACCGACTGGAGGCGATCCTGCGCCACTACAAGGAGGCGCGGGGCGAACGCGCCGAGCTGGACGGCCCGAAGGCGCTGGAGCAGGACGTCGCCGTGCGCGCCTTCCGTCTGCGCGACGTCGCCCGCGAGAAGCTGCCCGCGCTCCCGGCCGACCTGCGCGCGGAGTACGCCGCGTTCGCCGCGGGCATCAACCGGTACCAGCGCGAGCATCCGTCGAAGCGCCCGGCGTGGGCGTTCGAGGTAACCCCGGAGGACGTCGCCGCGTTCGGCCTCTACGTCAGCCTCACCTTCGCCCGCGACCCGTACGAGCAGGCCCCGTCCCCCGACCCGCCGATGGGCTCGAACGCCTTCGCGATCGGGCGCGCCCGGACCGCGAGCGGCAAGGGAAGTCTGGTGTCGCTCGACCCGCACCTGCCCCTCTCCGGCTTTCTACGCTGGTACGAGGGGCACGTCTACGGAGGCGGCGCGGACGTCGCGGGGGTGACGTTCGCCGGGCTGCCCTACATCGTCATGGGCCACAACGGGCGGCTCGCGTGGGCGAACACGGTCAACGACCCCGACCTCTCCGACCTGTTCGAGATCCGCTTCGCGCTCACGGACGGCAGGCCCACCCACTACGAGTACGAGGGCGGGAAGCGCCCGCTCACCTTCCGGACCTTCGAATTCAAGGTGCTCCAGCCCGACGGCTCGATGAAGGCGATTTCGCAGACCATCCCGTACACGCACCACGGCCCGGTGCTGGTCCGCTCCGGCGGCAAGGCTTTTGCCGTTCGCAAGGCGGGCTGGGGCGACATCGACGTTCTCGCGCAGGGGCGGATGCTGGGTCGGGCGAAGACCATCGACGAGATGCGCGAAACGCTCTCCGGGCGACACGTCGTCATGTTCAACTACGTCTTCGGCGACGCCGACGGGCGCATCGGCTACGTCTGGAACGGGAACATACCGCGCCGCGCCGGCGGCTTCGACTGGCGAAAACCGGTGCCGGGCTGGCTCAAGGCGACCGAGTGGGGCGACGCGGTCCCGTTCGCCGATCTCCCACAGGCGACCGACCCGCCCGGCGGCGTCCTCCACTCCTGCAACGACGGCCCGGCGCACGTGGGGGCGGGCGACGCCCTCAAGCCGCACGCGGACCCGGCGAAGTACCCGGCGTGGCTCGCGCCCGACACGCGCACGCTGCGCGGCGGCCGGCTCGCCTCGCTGCTCGCCGCGCAGCCGAAGGTAGGGCCGGACCTGGCGAAGCGTATCGCGACCGACGTCCGGGACCTGCACGCGGAGCGCGAGATTCCGGCCCTGGTCGCCGCGGCCCGGGAACCGGCGGCGGCGCTCCCCGAAACGGAGCGCGCGGCCGTCGCCGATGCCGTCGCGCTGCTTCAGGCGTGGGACAGGAACCTGACAGCAGACGCGAAGGGGGCGGCGCTCTTCCAGGCGTGGTTCAGCGCGTTCTCGGAGCGCAAGGGCGCATCCCTGACGTGGCGCGACACGGGCCGCGTCCCGCTCGCCGAGGCGTACCCGGCCGAAGCGGTCCAGGTCCTCGCCGCGACCGCGCGCCGCTTCCGTGACGGCGGCGTCCCGCTCGACGCCCCGTGGGGGGCGTTCCACCGCATCCGGCGCGGCGCGACCGACCTGGCCGCCGACGGCGGATTCGAGTCGCTGGTGCCGAACGCCGGCAAGCCCGACGCGGACGGGAAGTCGTTCGTGACGTTCGGCTCCTCGTTCCGCATGCTGGTGGAACTCGGGAACGGGCGGGCGCGGGCGTGGTCCTGCCTGCCTTTCGGAAACTCCGACGACCCGGCCAGCCCCCACTTCGCCGACCAGATGCCCCTCGCCGCGCGCCGGCAGTACCGCCCCTTCCCGTTCGCGCGCCCGGAGGTCGAGGCGGAAGCGACGTCGCGCCGGGAGCTTTCGTTCGACGCGCCCGCGGGGCGTTGACACCAGGGCGGCGACCGCACTACAATGGCGCTACCATGTCGCTTCTGCTCACCGAGGACGATGTCAAAGCGCTGCTGACCATGCCCGAGGCGATCGACGCGGTCGAGGCGGCGTTCGCCGCGCAGGCACGCGGCGAGGCCGCCAACCACCCCCGCGAGCGGTTCTTCCTTCCGCGCGGCGTGATGCACCACATGGCAGCCGCCCTGCCCGCCCGAGGCGTCATGGGCACCAAGACCTACACCTCCTACCGGTCCGGCACCCGCTTCTGGGTCCAGCTCTTTTCCGCCGAGACCGGCGACCTGCTCGCGATCATCGAGGCGGACCGGCTCGGCCAGGTGCGGACCGGCGCGGCCACCGGAGTCGCCGCGAAGTACATGGCGCGACAGGACGCCGCGCGGGCGTCCCTCTTCGGCGCGGGCGGGCAGGCGCAGACGCAGGCGGAGGCGCTGCTGGCCGTGCGGCCCGGCATCCGCGAGTTTACCGTGTGCAGCCGCGACTTCCACCGCCGGGAGGAGTTCTGCCGCAAGATGACCGCGAAGCTCGGGGTGCGCTTCCACGGCACGGCGAGCCACGAGGAGGCGACCCGCGGTACGGAAGTCATCCTCTGCGCGACCAGCGCCGCCGAGCCGTACCTCAAGGCCGAGTGGCTCTCCCCCGGGGACTTCATCGCGGCGGTCGGCGCGAACCGGCTCACCGCCCGGGAGATCGGCGAGGACACCGTTGCTCGGGCGGACGTCGTCGTGGTGGACGACCCGGTCCAGGCGCGGCAGGAGGCCGCGGAACTGGTCTTCGCCTACGAGCGCCGCCAGTTCCTCTGGGAGCGGCTGACGCCGCTCAGCCAGCTCGCAGACGGGCGCGCGCCTGGCCGCAACGCGCCCGAGGACGTGACCCTGTTCAAGTCGCTCGGCGTCGCGCTCGAGGACGTCGCGGTGGCGGCGCTGGTGTACGACAAGGCGGTCGCGCAGGGGCGGGGACGAGAGATCGCCCCGGCCGCGAAGTAGACGTCGTGGCAGCAGCAGCGCCGTCCGCCGCCAGCCCCGGCCCGGCCATCCTCGCCTTCGACATCGGCACGTCGTCGACGCGCGCCCTGCTCTACGACGCCGAGACCGGACGCCTGCTGCCCGGCGCGGTCGCCTCCGCGCGGCACGACCCGGACGACACCGCGGACGGCGGCTCGACGCTGGACCCGGAGGCGCTGGTGCGCGAGGCAATGGAGTGCGCCCGGCAGGCGTTGCGCCACTCCGGCGGCGCGACGGTCGTCGCGGTGGCGGGCTGCACCTTCTGGCACTCCGTCCTCGGGGTGGACGCCGCGGGCAGGCCGACGACGCCGGTGCTCCTCTGGTCCGACCGGCGCTCCGCCGAGCAGGTCGCCCGCCTCCGGCAGACCGCGGACGCCTCGGCGTACACCCAGCGCACCGGCTGCCCGCTGCACACGTCGTACCTGCCCGGCAGACTTCTCTGGCTCGCCGAGACCGACCCGGACGCCTTCGCGGCGAGCGTCCGCCTGCTCTCGCCCGCCGAGTACCTGTTCGCGCGGCTGTTCGGCCTCGACCGCGCCGCCTGCTCCCACTCGATGGCGTCCGCGACCGGCCTGATGAACCAGCGGGACGACGCGTGGGACGCCGAGACGCTCGCGCTCGTGCCCGGCCTCGCCGCCGACCGGCTTTCGCCGATTTCGGACGTGGCGGTGTCGGGCCTGCTGCCGGAGTGGCGCGCCGAGATGCCGGAACTGGCGGAGGTGCCCTGGTACCCGTTCTTCGGCGACGGCGCGTGCTCGAACCTCGGGTGCGGGGCGACCGGGCCGGACTCGGTCGCGCTGATGATCGGAACGTCCGGGGCGATGCGGGTCGTCGCGCCCCGCGCCGCCGGTCTCCCGCCGGTCCCGGCCGGCCTCTGGCGCTACGAGGCGGACGCGGACCGCTGCCTGCTCGGGGGGGCGCTTTCGAACGGCGGCAGCGTCTGGGCGTGGCTGGTGGCGACCCTGCACATGCCGGGCCTGACGCCCCAGGCGCTGGACGAGACGCTGAAGGCGATGCCCCCGGACGCTCACGGGCTGACGGTCCTCCCCTTCCTGTCCGGCGAGCGCGCGCCGCTCTGGAGGGACGACCTGACCGCCGCAGTCGTAGGCATGACGCAGGCGACCACCTCGCTCGACATCGCGCGGGCGCACCTGGAGGCGGTCGCCTATCGTTTCGCCGCTATCCGGGAGCGGCTCCGCGCGGTCGCCCCGCGCGCCCGGCTGATCGGCACTGGAGCGGCGCTGCGCCATTCGGAGGCGTGGGCCCACATCCTGGCGGACGTGCTCGGCGAACCTATCACTCTGTCCGAGGAGCCGGAAGCCTCATCGCGGGGGGCCATGCTGCTCGTGCGCGAGCGACTCGGCCTCGGCCCGCTGGAATCGGCAGAGACCCGCCTGGGCGTCACGTTCGAGCCCGATGAGGCGACGGCGGACGCGTACGCGGAGGCGCGTGCGCGCCACGAAGCGCTTATGGAGAAACTGGAAGGAACGGCTTCCGAGCCCGCACCCCCGGCACTTCGTGCCACCCCCTCCCTCTCAGGCGAAGGAGGGGGGAAAGGCACACAGGCGGGACGGTAGCGACGGTATCGGTCCTCGCGCGCGCTATCCCTCTCCATCGCCTGAGAGGGAGGGG
>DATLHN010000352.1:0-1898 GCA_035539875.1 Armatimonadaceae bacterium | reverse complement strand
GCAGCCGTTGAGCTTCTTCAGCGCGCCCATGGTCCGCTCCTGCCAGGCGAACTTCACCAGCGGGTCCCGTTCCCCGGCCACGTGCAGGACCGGCTTCGGCGCGAGGGACGCGCCGACCGAACCCGCTATCGCCCCGGACGGGGCGACGGCCCGAAACACTGGCCCCCGGGTGGCCCAGAGCAGGTAGGTGAAAGAGCCCCCGTTCGAATGCCCCGTGGCGAAGACGCGGGACGTGTCCACCCGGTAGTCCGCCTTCAGCGAGGCGAAGACGGCGTCGAAGAACGTCAGGTCCCGGTCCTTCTGGTCGCCCGGCCCGGACTGCCAGCCCGTCCTCCTGCCCTCGGGATCGGTGAGTTTCCCCGGCGTTGGGAGGCCCTGCATGTAGACGACTATAGCCTCCGGCCACTGCGCGTGGTAGCCGAAGGAGCGGGCGGCCTGCGCCATCGAACCGCCGTGTCCGTGGAACGCGAAGACCACAGGCGTCTTCGGACCGCTCGCCCTCGCTGCGTCGGCGGGGACGTAGACCAGGGCCTCGCGGCGGACCCCGCCCACGGTCCATTGCCGCTCGACGAGGGGCGGACCGGCCTGCACCCGCGCGGCGGCGACGCGCCCCGCCCCCCGGGAAAGCGCGAGCGCTACCACTACCAGAATTGTGACGGTCAGGATCAGTACGGGAGTCTTCGCGGCGGTTTTCATGGCGTCCTCTAAACGGTCGTGCGCCTCGGGATTTCTTATCCCTTGTGGACTGAAAAGTGGGGCGAAGGTTCATACCGCGAGCGGTGATTTGACAGCCGCCCCCGCAGCCGGTATCGTGGAGGCAATCGGGCATGGAGTTGCCCCGGGCGGCATCGCAGAGGGCCGCCGAACCGCCGCTCGCGGCTGATGACTCCTACGGACTTCGCGCGACGCCGTCTTGACGGTGTTCGCCGCCATGCCGTAGGGTCGCTCCCCACTCCTCCCGTCGGCCTGGCAGGAAAGGCGTCCCGCTTTGCCGTTTCGTTTCAACCGGCGCGAACAGGCCGCGCTGCTGCTCGGGCTTCTGAAGTGGACCGCGCTCGGCACCCTCGTCGGGGTCCTCGCGGGCGTCGCGTCCGCCGTCTTTCTGCATTCCCTTGCGTGGGCGACGGAATACCGCGAGGCGCACCCGCTTATCCTTCTTCTACTGCCGCTCGCGGGCCTCGTCATCGGGCTGGTCTACCACCGCTGGGGCCAGTCGGTCGCGTCGGGCAGCAACCTCCTGATCGACGCCATCCACACCGAGGGCGGCGCGGCGACGGCGATACCGTTTCGCATGGCCCCGCTCGTCCTCTTCGGCACCGTCGCCACGCACCTGTTCGGCGGTTCGGCCGGACGCGAGGGGACGGCGGTCCAGATGGGCGGCACCCTCGCCAATCTGCTCACGAAGCCCCTGCGCCTCTCGCACCGGGACCACCGCGTGCTCATCATGAGCGGCATCAGCGCGGGCTTCGGCTCCGTTTTCGGCACGCCGCTGGCGGGAACGGTCTTCGGCATGGAGGTACTCACGCTCGGGCGCATCGGCTCCGCCGCCCTGTTGCCGTGCCTCGCCGCCGCGTACGTGGGTGACGTCACCGCGCGCGCGCTGGGCGTCCACCACCACGTCTACGACGTTTACAGCGTCGCCGTCCCCCTGCCCGCACTCACCCCCGGGCTGTGGGGTTTCATCGCCCTCGCGGGCGCGCTGTTCGGCCTCGCCAGCCTGCTGTTCGTCGAGATGACCGACGCCGTAGCCCACGCGGCGAAGCGATTGCTCCCCGACCGCCCCTACCTGCGCCCCGCGTTCGGCGGGGTCCTCGTCATAGCCCTGACCTATGCCGTCGGTACGCGCGACTACCTCGGTCTTTCGCTGCCGCTCATCGAGCGGTCGTTCACGTCAGGCG
>DATLHN010000351.1:0-10326 GCA_035539875.1 Armatimonadaceae bacterium | reverse complement strand
GCCGAAGACCAATCCGCATGGAGAATACCCCCACCCCCGTCGGTCGAGAAGATCCTGAACGGCGGCGATCGTTCGAGAAGCAGATGCTGCCTCACCTCGACGCGCTCTACCGCTCCGCCCTCGGCATGACGAAGAACCCGGGAGACGCCGAGGACCTGGTCCAGGACACCTTTCTGCGCGCCTTTCAGTTCTTCGACCAGTTCCAGGGGGGAACTAATGCACGCGCATGGCTGTTCCGGATAATGACCAACCTCTACATCAACGCGTACCGGCGGCGGACGCGCGAACCGGAGCGGGTGTCCTACGACGACCTGGAGGATTTTTACCTGTTCAACCGGCTCTCGGACGCCCACGGCCCGGGGAGCGGGACGACGCCGGAACAGGAGGTCGTGACCCGAATAGAGGTGGACGCGATCCGGGAGGCAGTCAACCAGTTGCCCGACGAGTACCGCGACACCGTCGTCCTGGCGGATCTCAACGATTTCTCATACCTGGAGATCGCCGAGATGCTCCAGATACCGATCGGCACCGTGCGTTCGCGGCTTTCGCGCGGACGCCGCCTGGTCCAGAAGGCGCTCTGGACGTACACCGAAGCCAACCGGCGCTAGCCGGAATCGCCGCGCCCGAGAAGAAAAGTCGTCGGCAGACGCGTTAGCATCGACAATCCCCGCACAGAACCGGATCCGCACTCATGAACCAGGCAGGCAGCATGGACAGCCCCACCGAGGCCGTAGAATTCAACCAGTGCCAGGAGGCCGTTCGCAAGCTCACGGAGTACCTGAGCCACGAACTTCGGCCGGACGAAGAAGTGGCCGTGGAGAAGCACCTTGCCGAGTGCAAGGGCTGCTTCTCCCGGTTTCACTTCGAGGAGACGCTGCTCCGCACGATCCGGGAGCGGGCGGAGCAGGTCCGCGCTCCCGGCAATCTCCGGAATCGGATTCTGCGGCTGCTCGGAAACCCCGGCGAGGCCCCGGAACCGTCCGCCGACACGGCCTCGTGATCGCCGGGCAGAGCGCATCTCGAGCGCGGGCCACCGGGAGGGAAACCCCGGTGGCTTTTCCGTTTGCCTATTGGCGCGCGGACGCGATACGATAGTGCGCATTGTCAACAGGTTAAGTATTTTTACCTTTTAGGAAGTGTCCAGGGCAGGAGCGCATGCCAGTTATCGAAGAGATGCCTTCCGGGGTGGAAGCCGCGTGGAAAGAGCGCCGGAACGGGTCCGGGGATCTGCCGCTGACGGTCGCCGTCAAGGCGGACATCGGTCCCGACGGCGCGGTCGGAGAGCGCTGGGTCGTCGCGGACGAAAGCGCGGTCCGGGTCTTCACCTCCGACGGCAACGGTCAGGCCCGGGTAGACCTCGACCTGCCCCTGGAGAAGATCACCGACTTCCGCACGGAGCACCTGGTCGGGGGCGGTTCCCTGCTCGCCGAGCGGGGCACCGACCTCGTCGAGATCGCGCGCTACACCACGCCGCTCGCCGGGCGGATGGGCAACGTCGCGCGTACCCTCGCCGCGCAGGTCAAGGGCGAAGAGCTGCCGGAGATCGGCGACGAGGAGGAGCGGAAGTGCCCCAAGTGCGGGCGACCTCTCGGCAAGAACAGCAACGTCTGCCGCGCCTGTATCGATAAGAAGGCGACCCTCAAGCGACTCTTCTCGTACGCCGCCGAATTCAAGGTCCAGGCCATCCTTGTCACCCTGCTCATGTTCGGGGCCATCGCGATGGACCTCGTCCCCGGTATCGTGATCGGGCGGATGACGGATGAGGCGCTCGCCCCGCGGGTCGCCGTGCCGGACAACGTCGCGCTCGGGCGGCTCGGCTGGCTCGTCGCCGTCCTCGTCGCCACGCGCGTCGTCGCGATGTTCCTAACCATCGTCCGCGGCCGCCTTTCCGCGTACCTCTCGGCGGTCATCACCTTCCGCCTGCGTACCCAGGTCTTCGAGCGGCTTCAAACACTCAGCCTGTCCTACTACGACAAGCGCCAGACCGGCGCGATCATGACGCGGGTCACGCAGGACGTCAACGAACTCAACAACTTCCTTGTCGACGGCCTCCAGCTGCTCGTCGTTCACGGCCTGACGATCGTCGGGATCATCGTCGTCCTGCTGATCGCGAACTGGAAGCTCACGCTGCTGGTGCTCCTTCCGATCCCGCTCGTGGTGTGGGCGACCCGCGCCACGTGGAAGTTCCTGCGCGGGCAGATGGAGCGGCTGTGGCACCTGCGCTCGTCGCTGGCGGCCGGACTGAACGCCACCCTGACCGGCACCCGCGTCGTCAAGGCGTTCGCGCAGGAAGACCGCGAGAGCGTCCGCTTCCGCAAGCGCGCGACCGACCTGTACGAGGTGAACCTCGGCGTCGAGAACTGGTGGGCGACCATCTTCCCGGCCCTCAGCCTCCTCATGACCTCCGGGTCTTTCATCGTCTGGTATCTCGGCGGGCGGCAGGTCATCCTGGACGAGATATCGCTCGGCACGGTCCAGATGTTCCTCTTCTTCCTGGGGCAACTCTACGGCCCGCTCCAGGCGATGACCCGCATCGCGGACTGGCTCTCGCGCGCGACGACCTCCGCCGAGCGCGTCTTCGAGGTCCTCGACAGCGAGCCCGACGTGGACGACGCCCCGAACGCGGTGAAGATGCCGCGCATCGAGGGAGCCGTCACGTTCGAGAACGTCTCCTTCGGCTACGACAAGACGCGGCGCGTGCTGGAGAACGTGGACCTCGAGGTAAAGCCGGGCGAGATGATCGGACTCGTCGGCCACTCCGGCGCGGGCAAGACGACCATCATCAACCTTTTGTCCCGCTTCTACGACCCGGTGGAGGGGCGCATCCTGATCGACGGGGTCGACATGCGGGACGTGGATTTGCACGACCTGCGGCGTCAGCTCGGCATCGTCCTCCAGGAGCCGTTCCTCTTCCCCGGGACCATCACCGAGAACATCGCCTACGGCAAACCGGACGCGACCCCGGAAGAGGTGATGCGCGCGGCCAAGGCCGCGAACGCGCACGACTTCATCATGCGCTTCCCCGACGGCTACGACACGCAGGCAGGCGAGCGCGGGACCCGGCTGTCCGGCGGCGAGCGCCAGCGCATCAGCATAGCGCGCGCCATCCTGCACGACCCGCGCATCCTGATCCTGGACGAGGCGACGGCGAGCGTGGACACCGAAACGGAGAAGCAGATCCAGGAGGCGATCGCGCGCCTGATCACGGGCCGGACGACGTTCGCCATCGCGCACCGCCTCTCCACTCTGCGCAACGCCGACCGCCTGGTGGTCATCGACAAGGGTAAGGTCGCCGAAATGGGCACCCACGACGAGTTGATGGCGAAGGAGGACGGCATCTTCCGCCGTCTCGTGGATATGCAGACCGAGATCAACAAACTGCGGGTACTGGGCGAATGAGCGAACCTACCGAGGTGAGCCTCCCGCAGACGGACGCCTACCAGGGCGACCTGGTCATGATCGACGCGCCCTGCATCCGGCTCTTCCGCACCGGGGGGAGTGCGGTCCGCATGACGGTGGAGGGCTGTCCGGACCTGGGTGAGGACCGCTCCTACGTGCGCGTCCAGATCGCGCGCGCGTTCCCGCTGTCCCAGCCGGACCGCTACATCGGCTTCCGCGACGCGCAGGACCGCGACATCGGCATGATGGTGTCGCCGGACGGTCTGGACGCCGAATCGCGCCGCATCCTGGACGAGGAGATGGAGCGCCGCTACTTCCTTCCCGTCATAATGAAAGTCCGTCATGTGAAGGACGAGTACGGCAGCCTGCACTTCGACGTGGACACGGACAAGGGGCCGAGGTCTTTCTACCTGCGCCAGCTCCGCGAGTCGGTATTCCGGCTTCCGGGAACCGACCGCCTCCTCCTGACCGACACCGACGGCAACCGCTACGACATCCCGGACGTACGCAAGATGGACGCCCGCACCCTCTCGTTCCTGAACCAGACGCTGTAAGGCGGTCGGTCCGGGTCACGGCCGGGGCGCTTCCTCCTCGAACGCGGTCACCAGCCCGTGCCGGATCGCCGCCAGCGTCGCCTGTGTCCGGTCGGAGACGTCCAGCTTGCTCAGGATGGCGCTCACGTACCCCTTGACGGTCCCCACGGACAGGAACAGTTCGGCGGCGATTTCCTTATTGCTGCGCCCCCGGGCAAGCAGGCGCAGGACGTCGCGCTCCCGTTCCGTAAGTGCGTCCAAGGGGTTGTCGGCCGCCGCCGGTCCGGTGATCTGGCGTATCAGGTGCTTCTGCGCCTCCGGGTGCAGGGTCGGCCTGCCGACCGCCGCCGAGCGGATCGCCTGTACCAGATCGGTCTTGCCGACGTCCTTGAGGAGGTAACCCGTCGCCCCCGCCTGGAGGGCATCCCGGACGCGGGCGTCGTCCGCGAAAGAAGTGAGGATGAGCACGCGGGAGGGGCACCCGGCCTCGGCCAGGCGGCGCGTCGCCTCGATACCGTCGATCCGCGGCATCACCAGGTCCATCAGGACCACGTCGGGCTGAAGCGCGACCGCCTGTCGCACCGCGTCCTCGCCGTCCCGCGCGTGGCCGACCACCGAGACGCTTGCCTCCTCGGCCAGCACCATCTGGAGTCCCTCGCGCACGATCTCGTGGTCGTCCGCGATCAGGACCGTTGTCACCTCTGCCGCCGCGTCTTCACGCGTCATGCTGCTCTCCCCCGCCCGGCAGGGTCACCGTCACCACGGTGCCCTGTCCGGGCTGCGATTCGACGTGGAGCGCCCCGCCCATCTCCTCCGCGCGCTCGCGCATGGTTCCCAGCCCCAGACCCCGCCCGCTGCCCTCCGGAGCGGCGGCGCCCGCGCGGGCCGGATCGAATCCGCCCCCGTCGTCCCGAACCACAAGAGTCGTCCGCCCGCAGGTATCGACGGCGAGGCGCACGCCCAGGGTCTTCGGAGCGGCGTGCTTGAGCGCGTTCGCGGTCGCCTCCTGTGCAATGCGCAGCAGCGCCGCTTCGCGTTCGGCAGGAAGCGGGCGATAGCCCGCGGCGTCCAGCACGACCCGCGGGCCGTCGTCGCCGGTCATCGCGTCCAGGTGCGCTGCGATCGCCGAGACGAGTCCGGCGCGCTCCCTTTTGGGCGATGGGAGGGCGATCGCGGCGTTCGGGTCGGCCGGTCGCAGTTCGGCCAGCAACTCCCGCATCTCCTCCAGCGCCGTGGACGCGAGCGCGCAGACGCGTTCGACGCGGCGCTCTCCTTCCCCGGGATCGCGCTTCCAGGCCGGGGCGACCGACCTGGCGATCAGGGTCAGCGCGAACAGGTGCTGCGTCACCGAGTCGTGAAGATCGCGGGCCAGGCGCTGGCGCTCCTCCAGCACGGCGACATCCTGCGAGCGTTCGTACAGGAGTCGCTGCTGCTCGCGGCTGTGAACGGCTAGGGCGAGCTGTGCCGCCGTGATCTGGTAGGGCCGGACTTCGTGGTCCGGCCAATCCCGCACCTTAGCCGCGCTCAGTATGACCAGGCCGATGCGCTCGTCGTGCGCCAGGAGGGGCAGGAAGCAGAGGGCGGGCCGCCGCGACTCCGCCTGGATGCGCCGGAGTTCGGGAGACACACGTTCGTCCGTGTGGACGTCGCGTATGGCCACGGTCTGCCCGGCGTCGAGGATCGGGTCGAGCGCGTCAAAGGTGTAGGGGTGGCGGTACGTCCCCAGGTCCAGCCCGGTATCCGGATGCCACGCGCCGACGACGCAGACGTGGGTACGCCTGCCCAGAGAGTCGTTCTCGTAGAGGGCGACGGTGCAGGCGTGCCGCTCGCTCCCGGTGGCGACCTGCCGCAGGTAGGCGGCGATCACGTCGCGCGTATCGGCCGCCGCGCTCATGCGCGCGCTTGTGTCGAACAGGAGCTGGGTGTCTGCGAGTGCGCGCTGCGTCGTGTCGAACAGGCGGGCATTCTCGATGGCGATGGCCGCGTGCCGCGCGAAGAGGGTCAGCGTCTCAACATCCGACTCCGTGAACTGCCGCGGCGGGACGCGCACGCCGTCCGGGCCGACGTGCGCCGACGACCCGATGCCGAAGAAGCCGAGCATGCGCCCTCGCCAGAAGATCGGCAGGCCGAGTACGGAGTTCTCGGAGAGGCCGGTCAGTGTCGGATTGCGGACTTCACCGTACCGACCGAGGAGGATCGGGGTGCGCGTCAGCAGGACGTGTCCGGCGAGTCCGACGCCCGGCGGCATCTCGGAGCCGAGCTCCTCGGG
Organism: Armatimonadaceae bacterium; assembly: GCA_035539875.1. GTDB lineage: Bacteria > Armatimonadota > Armatimonadia > Armatimonadales > Armatimonadaceae > CALEKU01. Next base: position 4,125 of record DATLHN010000351.1, on the reverse strand, counting down.
CGGCATGTTCAGCACCGCCTCGGTCCGGATCACGTCCTTCTCCGGGTCGTAGAGGCCGATCGTGCCGTTGTCCGCGCCGATCAGGTCGCAGGCGTGGCGCACGATGCGCGTAAGGAGCGGGCGGAGGTCCAGTTCGCTGCTGATCGACTCGATAACCGCGCGCAGACTCTCCTGCCGCTGCAGCAGGGTCCGCAGTTCCGCCGCCGCGCCGCTGGCCGTCGCCGTTTCCCGCATGGGTGCATTATAACCCGCGGCGCGTCCCTACCGCGAGCGCGGCTCCACCCCGTGCAGGTGCCGCACCAGGAAGTCGGCGCGGCGGCGCGACCCGTAGGGCGTCTCGGCCGCCCCGTGCCCCGCGCCGGGGATGACCAGCAGGTCGAAGTCCTTGTCGGCGCGAACCAGAGCGTCGGCGACCTGCATGGTCGAGGCCGGGTCCACGTTCGTGTCCTTCTCGCCGACGATGAGGAGGAGCTTGCCCGTCAGGCGGTGCGCCTGGGTCACGTTGGACTGCTCGGCGTAGTGCGGGCCGACCGGCCAGCCCATGTACAGCTCGTTCCACCAGATCTTGTCCATCCGGTTGTCGTGGCAGCCGCAGTCGGCCACCCCGACCTTGTAGAAGTCGCCGTGCGCGAGCAGGCCCCGGAGCGCGTTCTGCCCCCCCGCCGACCCGCCGTACAGGCCGACGCGCGTCAGGTCCATCTCCGGGCGCGTGGCGGCCGCCGCTTTCATCCAGGCGATCCGGTCCGGAAAGCCGGCGTCGCCCAGGTTCTTCCAGGAGAGCGTGTTGAACGCCTTCGACCGGTTCGCCGTGCCCATGCCGTCTATCTGGACGACGATGAAGCCCAGTTCGGCGATGCGCTGCGAGCCGTGCAGCGGCGCGAACGCCTTCGGCACGAACGAGCCCTGCGGCCCGGCGTAGATGTTCTCGACCACCGGGTACTTCTTCGCGGGGTCGAAGTTCGTCGGGCGGAAGATCACGCCGTATATGTCGGTCCTGCCGTCCCGCCCCTTCGCCGCGAACCGCTCGGGCTGTCGCCACCGGGCCTCCTTCAGCGCGGTAGCGTCCGCGCGCTCCAGTTCGCGCACGAGTTTCCCGTCGCTCGCCCGTCGCAGCGTCGTCACCGGCGGCAGGTCGACGCGCGAGTAGGTGTCAACCAGGTACTTCCCGTCCGGCGAGAACTGGGCGGTGTGCGTGCCGTCGTCGGGGGTCAGGTCCACCAAGCCGGTGCCGTCGAGGTTCACGCGGCACCAGTGGACGTAGTACGGGTCCTGGGCGGGCGCGATCCCGCCCGCGCGGAAGAGTACCTGCCGCTTCCCGGCGTCCACCTCCTCGACGCCGCGCACGACCCACGGTCCCTTCGTGATCTGGTTCTTCACGCGCCCGTTCTTCGCGTCGTACAGGTACAGGTGGTTCCAGCCGTCGCGCTCGCTCATCCAGACTATCTCATCGGTTGCGTCCAGGTACCGGAGGAAGTAGCGGTTCGCGTAGTCGATCAAGGTGTCGCTCTGCTCGTCCACTACTGCCTTTACGCCGCCGGTCGCCGCGTCCACCCGGAGGACGCGCAGCGTCTGGTGACCCCGCTGGTTGTAGACGTAGAAGAACGCGGAGCCGTCGGGCCGCCAGTGGACGTCGGGCCGGTCCATCCACGGCGTCGGCGCGAGCGAATCGTCCAGGGGTACCTCGCGGCGCCGTTCGACATCGAACAGGCGCGGGCGGTGCGTCGGGATGCGGTCCCCGGGCTTCAGGTAGTTCAGGGTGGTAATCTTCGGCTGCACCTGGTCGCGCGGCGACGACTCCACGATGGTGACCGGGTGCTCCTGCCCGGGCGTCGTGCGGTAGGCCACCAGTTTCTTCGAGTCGGGCGACCAGCGCACCGGGCCGGAGAGGACGGTGCCCTCGCCCCCGCCGCCCCCAGCGCTCAAGGGAGCCTCTTTGCCCGTGGCCTGCTCCCGCAGGTAGAGCGCGCCCTCGCGGATCGAGGCCGCCCACTTCCCGTCCGGCGAGATGCCCGACGGCGCGCCGCCACCGCCGGGAGCGCGCCGTCCGCCCGGCGTTCGCCCGCGGCGGACGTCGGGCGGGTTCGGCCCGATGACCGCGCGCTCCGCGTCCTCCTCGGCGACGAAAACGGCGAACGGCGTCCCGTCCGGACGCGCCGCCAGCCAGGCGTGCCCCGCGAAAGTGCGCAGCGTACGGCTCGCGCCCGCCGGCACCGCCCCGTAGGGCTGGCGGTTGCCGTCGCCGTCCAGCCAGAACAGGCGCATCTCCTCGCGCGTCTCGTTGGCGAAAGCCAGGTGGACCTCGGCGCCCGCGCCGCCCGAGCGGCGCGGCGCGGCCTCGGGCGCGAGCGCCGGCAGTCCGGCCGGCTCGCCCGCGTCGCCCGCCGCCGTGCGGGCCGCCGCGAGGTCCGCCACCACCCGGCGCGTCCCGGCTTTCGCGTCCACCACGACGTACTCGCTCCCCCCGCCTGGCAGCTCGCGGCGGTACCAGAGCCGGTCGCCGCCGGTCTGCCAGCGCGGGCGCACGGTCTGGTTCAGGACCTTTCCGCGCACGGCCGCCGGCAGCTCGGCGGCGCGTTCGTAGTCGGCCTTCGTCCCCTGCGCCCGGAGCGGCGCGGCGGGGGCGAGGCAGGCAGCGAACAGGGCGGCGATCAGGAGGGGGTTATTCTTCATAGGGAGTGGACAAAGGACGGCGGAGGGCGGATGTCGAAACGAGCGGGTATGGGACAGAACGACGCGCTGCCGGAGTTTCCGTTTGACCGTTATATTCGCTACGACGAGCTGTCGACCCTTCTGAAGCAGTGGGGTGAGACGCGGCCCGACCTCGTGCGCGTCGAAACCATCGGTAAGTCGTACGAGGGGCGCGACATCTGGTGCGCCGTCGTGACCAGCTTCGCGACCGGCCCCGACAACGAGAAGCCCGCCTTCTACGCGGACGCCAACATCCACGCCACCGAGGTGTCGCCGACGACGGCCTGCACCTACCTTCTGGAGCGGCTGGTGCGGGGATACGGCACGGACCCGACGATCACCCGCGCGCTCGACACCCGGACATTCTACATCATCCCGCGCGTGAACCCCGACGGCGCGGAGTTGTTCCTGGCCGACACGCCGCGCTACATCCGCTCGTCCACCCGGCCCTATCCCTTCGACGAGGAGCCGCTGGACGGCCTCCGCCGCGAAGACGTCGACGGAAACGGCAAGCTGCTCCAGATGCGCGTCCCCGACCCGAACGGCCCCTGGAAGGCGCACGCGGACGAGCCCCGTCTGATGGTACGCCGCGACCCAGCAGAGACGGGAGGCAGGTACTACCGCCTCCTTCCGGAAGGCCGCCTCGTGGACTACGACGGCGTCACCTTCGGCATGCAGAAGATCAAAGAAGGGCTGGACCTGAACCGCAACTTCCCCGCGAACTGGCGCCCCGAGCACGAGCAGTACGGGGCCGGCCCCTACCCCACCAGCGAGCCCGAGGCACGCGCGCTCGTCGCGTTCATCAGCGAGCACAAGAACATCTGCGGCGCGGTGACCTTCCACACATACTCCGGCGTGAACCTGCGCCCCTACGGCACCCAGGCCGACGACGCCTTCCCCGCCGAGGACCTCTGGACGTACCAGCTCATTGGGAAAAAAGGCACCGAACTGACCGGCTACCCGGCGGTCTCGGTCTTCCACGACTTCAAGTACCACCCGAAGGAGGTCATCACCGGCGTCTTCGACGACTGGTGCTACGACCACCTCGGCATCTTCGCCTGGACGACCGAGATATGGTCCCCGCAGCGGCAGGCGGGCATCACCGAGGGCTTCGACCGGGAGACGAAGCCCGGCTCGTTCAAGTTCACGACCTGGGGGCGCGACCACGACGTCGAGGATGACCTGAAGCTGCTGCGCTGGTCCGACGTCCAGCTCGACGGCAAGGGATACTACGATTGGACGCCGTTCGACCACCCGGAACTCGGGGCCATCGAGATCGGCGGGTGGGACGCGCTGTACGCCTTCCGCAACCCGCCGCCGCAGTACCTGAAGCACGAGGTCGCCCCGTTCGCGGACTGGCTCGTCTGGCAGTCGCTCATCGCCCCGGAACTTTCCCTGCACACGGCGGAGGCCACGCCCCTCGGCGACGGCCACTGG
>DATLHN010000350.1:0-1973 GCA_035539875.1 Armatimonadaceae bacterium | reverse complement strand
GGCGTGCTCCTGTCGGCGGGGGCGGAGGCGGGGCGGAACGCGGGAGTGGACGCCGAAGCGCAAACGGGTCCGGGAGCGCAGGCTCCCGGACCGCTGACCCTGTGGTACCGGCAGCCCGCCACGCGGTTCGAGGAGGCGCTGCCGCTCGGCAACGGACGCCTCGGCGCGATGGTCTACGGCGGCGTCGCGCAGGAGCGGCTGTCGCTGAACGAGGACACGCTCTGGGCGGGCGGACCCTACGACCCCGTTAGCCCCGAGGCGAAGGACGCCCTGCCGGAAGTCCGCCGCCTCGTCTTCGCGGGCGAGTACGAGGCCGCGCAGAAACTCGCGGGCGAGAAGCTGATGGCGCGCCCCCTGCGCCAGATGATGTACCTGCCGGTCGGCAGCCTGCTCCTCGACGTGCCGGGCGACGGAGAGGCGACCGACTACCGGCGCGCGCTTGACCTCGGCAGCGCCGTGTCCACGGTCCGGTACGTTCGGGGCGGCGTCCGCCACACCCGCGAGTGCTTCGCCACCGCGGCGGACGGCGTGATCGCCCTGCGCCTCTCCGCCGACCGCCCCGGACAGGTCGCCTTCGCCGCCTCCCTCACCTCCCCGCTGCCGGGGGCAAAGGCGGCAACGGTCGGCACGGACGCGATCTCGCTCTCCGGTCGCGGCGCGGAGGCGCGGGGCGTTCCCGGCGCGCTCCGGTTCGAGGCCCGGCTGCGCGTCGCGACCACGGGCGGCACCGTGACCGCCGGGGCGGACGGCACGCTGACGGTGACGGGCGCGGACTCCGCCGTGCTGCTGCTCGCCGTCGCCACCAGCCACCGGGGCTACGACGACGTCTCCGGCGACCCCGCCCGGCGCAACGACGACGTCCTCGCCCGCGCGTCCGGAAAGGGGTACGACGCCCTGCGCGCGGGGCACGTGGCCGACTACCGCCGGCTGTTCGACCGGGTTTCGCTCCACCTGGGGACCACCGACGCCGCCCGGCTCCCCACCGACGAGCGGGTGCGCGAGTCGGCCCGCCTCGACGACCCGGCGCTCGCGGCGCTCTACTTCCAGTACGGGCGCTATCTGCTGATATCCAGCAGTCGTCCCGGCAGTCAGCCTGCCAACCTCCAGGGGGTCTGGAACGAGTCCCCGACCCCGCCGTGGGACAGCAAGTACACCATCAACATCAACACGGAGATGAACTACTGGCCCGCCGAGACGACCAACCTCGCGGAATGCCACGAGCCGCTGTTCCGCATGGTGGAGGAGGTCGCGAAGACCGGAGCGCGGACGGCGAAGGCGATGTACGGCGCCGGCGGGTGGGTCGTCCACCACAACACCGACCTGTGGCGGGCGAGCGCCCCCATCGACGGGCCGTTCTGGGGCCTCTGGCCGACCGGCGGCGCGTGGCTCTGCCGCCACCTCTGGGAGCACTACCGGTTCAACCCCGACCGGGCGTTCCTGGAGCGGGCGTACCCGCTCATGAAGGGGGCGTGCCGGTTCTTCCTCGACACGCTGGTCGAGGAGCCGGAGACGAAGCATCTGGTCACCTGCCCGTCGATCTCCCCGGAGAACGCCCACCACCCCGGCGTCTCGATCTGCGCCGGTCCGGCGATGGACTCGCAGATCCTGCGGGACCTCTTCGCCGACACCGCCGGGGCGGCGCGCCTGCTCGGACGCGACGCCGACTTCCGGGCGGAGCTGGCGGCCGCGCGCGACCGACTGCCGCCCGACCGGGTCGGCGCGCAGGGGCAGCTCCGGGAGTGGAGGGAGGACTGGGACGCGGGCGCGCCGGAGCGGCAGCACCGGCACATCTCGCACCTGTACGCGCTCTTCCCGTCGGAGCAGATCGACCCGCGCACGACCCCGGCGCTGGCCGACGCCGCCCGCGTGAGCCTGAACGCCCGGGGCGACGTGACGACCGGGTGGGCCATCGCCTGGAGGATCAACTGCTGGGCGCGGCTCGGCGACGGCGAGCGGACGCACCGGATCATCAA
>DATLHN010000349.1:0-4503 GCA_035539875.1 Armatimonadaceae bacterium | reverse complement strand
AGACCACCCAGCCCGCCACCTCCGGGTGCTCGCGCAAGTAGCGCGCCGCCGCCGCCAGTTTTTCCTCGAGCTTCCCCTCGAGACCGGTACCCCCGTCCGCCATGGCCGCGCATCCTCCCCAACCGTAAGAACATTTCGTACCGCCGGCTCCACGATACATTAAAAATTGATTAAAATCGCGCCCTACCCGACTCCCGGCCGGGAGAATTGTTCGGGTGTAGGGGCGGCGATCGGGGGTCGAGAGCTCGTGGGTCCGTCCGGCGGGTATAATAGGGAGGAAAATACACCAGTCCTCCTTCCGCACACGGCTTCGCGGAGCCCCCGGCCACGTCGGCCGGGGGCTTTTTCCTTCCCGGATCGGCCGTTAGTTCACGGCGGGTTGCCAGTACGAGTTGCGCGGACCCGCCGGCGCGGCCAGGGCCCGATCGGACGCGCGTACGGACCGCCGACGTGCCGTCAGTGGTACAGTAATGACATGGCCCCTGATGTCCTCGTCCGGAACAACGTGCGCGTGTTCGGTAACGCCGCGGCGCGGCCCCTGCTGTTCGCGCACGGGTTCGGCTGCGACCAGAACATGTGGCGCTTCGTGGCCCCGGACTTCGAGCGCGACTACCGCGTCGTCCTCTTCGACTACGTCGGCTCGGGCAGGTCGGACCTGCGCGCCTACGACCCGGAGCGGTACGGAACCCTCGACGGCTACGCCCAGGACGTGCTCGACGTCTGCGCCGCGCTGGACCTGCGGGACGTCCTCTTCGCCGGGCACTCGGTCAGCGGCGTGATCGGCATGCTGGCCGCCATCCGCGAGCCCGGCCGCTTCGAGCGGCTCGTCCTCGTCGGCCCCTCGCCGTGCTACCTCAACGACCCGCCGGACTACGCCGGCGGGTTCGAGCGCGCCGACGTCGAGGGGCTGCTCGACGTGATGGACAAGAACTACATCGGGTGGGCGCAGTTCCTGGCGCCCGTGGTGATGAACAACCCGGAGCGACCCGAGCTCACCCGGGAGCTGGAGGAAAGCTTCTGCTCGACCGACCCGGTAATCGCGCGCCGCTTCGCCGAGGTGACGTTCCTGTCGGACAACCGCGCGGACCTGCCGCGCGTCCCGGTGCCGTCGCTCATCCTGCAGTGCACGGACGACGCCATCGCCCCGCTCTCGGTCGGCGAGTACCTCCACCGGCACCTGCCCGGGAGCACGCTGCGGGTGCTGGCGGCCACCGGCCACTGCCCCCACATGAGCCACCCGGAAGAGACCATCGGGGCGATCCGGGAGTACCTGTCCGCGGAACACTCCAGCGCTGCCTGATGCGCCGCCGCCCGCGGGGTTCCCGGAGACAGCAGCAGCAGTGATGGACGACACCCTGAACCACGCCCCCTGCGGCTTCCTCCGGGTCGCCGACGACGGCACCATACTCGCGGCGAACGCCACCCTGCTCGCCCTGCTGGGGCGCTCCCCCGAGGGCGGCGGGGACGGCGACGACCCGGCGTGTCCGCTGCGCGGCCTGCACGTCGGCGCGATCCTCTCGCCCGGCGCGCGCGCGTTCTACCAGACCCACTTCTTCCCCCTGCTCAGGATGCACGGGCGGGCGGACGAGGTCTACCTCACGCTGCGCTCCGCGGCGGGCGAGGACGTCCCCGTGCTCGTCAACGCGGTGCGCCGCGAGTACCCAGTCGGCGGCGGCGCGGCCGGGGACGCCGCCGACTGGGTACTCGTCGCCATGCGCCAGCGCGACCGCTTCGAGGCCGAGATCCTGAGGGGCAGGAAGGCGGCGGAGGAGGCCACCCGGGAGAGGGAGCGCGCCCTCGCCGCCCTGGCGCGGGTGAACGACGAGTTGGAGGCCGGGCACGGCCGCCTGCGCGCGCTGAACGACCGGCTGCGCGCCCACGCCGACCGCGAGGCGTTCCTGCACCGCCTCGCCCGCGCGCTGCGGGCGAGGGCCGGTTCCGAGGAGGTCCTGCTCACCGCGACGACGGCGCTGGGCGAAAGGCTGGGCGCGGACCGCTGCTTCGTCGCCGACCGCGACCCCGCGCGCGGGCGCTCGCGCGTCCGCGCCGAGTGGCGGCGGACCGGCCTGCCCCCCCTGCCCGCGACCTACCCCGACGCGGGGGCCGCCGGCGGCGCTCCCGCGTCGGGCCCGCCGTCCGCGCCCCCGGCGGCCCTGCGCGCGCTGGGGGTGCGCTCCGCCGTCGTCGCCCCGTCCCCGCCGTCCGGGGCCGCGCCGGACGGCGCCCTGGTCGTCGCCGCGGTCGGCGAGCCGCGCGCGTGGACGTCGGACGAGGCGGAACTGGTGCGGGAGGTGGCGGAGCTCGCGCAGTCGGCGGCCGCGGAGGCGCGCCTGCGCGAGAAGGAGCACCGCATCGCCGAGCAGCTCCAGGCGGCGCTCCAGCCCCCGGTGCCGGAGGACCTGCCGGGTCTGAAGGCGTACGCGCACTACCGGGCCGCGCTGGAGGAGGCGAGCGTCGGCGGGGACTTCTACGACGTGTTCCCGCTGGACGGCGGCCGCTGCGCGCTGGTCGTCGCCGACCTGTCGGGCAAGGGGCTCGCCGCCGCGGCGCAGGTCGCCACGGTGCGGCACATGCTGCGCGCGCTGCTCTACCAGCCGGGGGGGACGTCGTTGCGGGCGGCGCTCACCACGCTGAACGACATGCTCGCGGGCCACAACCTGCTGAACGGCTTCGCCACGCTGTTCGCGGGCGCGTACGACCCGGCCCGGCGCACGCTGGCCTACGTCAACGCGGGCCAGGAGCCGGGCCTGATCCGGCGCGCCCCCGGGGGCGCGCCGGTGGAGGAGCTGGGGCCGACCGGGCCGGTACTGGGGGGCTTCCCCGGCGCGGCGTACGAAGAGCGCGCGGTAGCCCTGGGGCCGGGCGACGTGCTGGCCCTGTTCACCGACGGCCTGACGGAGGCGGGGGCCAGCCGCAAGGACCTGCTGGAACTTTCCGGCGTGGCGGAGATACTGGACGAAAGCGCCGACGATGCCGGAATCGCCGACGACGCCCCCCGGGTGATCGCGACACGCGTCATGCGGCGAGTGGAGGAAGCCGCGACCCCGGCGGGCATGCGCGACGACGTCTGCCTGCTCGTCGTCTGCGTCCAATGACGCAGGCCGCCCCCGCCTGCCTGCGCCGCGGGGACACCACTACGCGCGCGTGGACGACGCGCATACGGGTAAAGTGGAGACAGTGCTGGCCCGCTCAGCAGCGGGAGCAGCGTCGTCCCTACCGCCTTCAGTCCGCCCGGCGGCGCGGGCGCGAGCCCCCAGTTACCCGGGCAACATGTAAATTCCGTGAAAGAGCGAAGCAATGGGACGACAGGGCATGACGCCCGGTGATGACGCGGCGGCTTCGGCCGGAGCCGCCGCGGAACGCTACCGGGAGTTCGTCGAGAACAGCACCGAGGGCATCTGGCGCTTCGAACTGGAGGAGCCCGTGCCGGTCCACCTGCCCGAGGACGAGCAGGTGGACGCCTTCTACCGACTGGGCTTTCTGGCCGAGGCGAACGACGCCTTCGCGCGCATGTACGGCTTCGAGAGCGGCGCGGAACTCGTCGGCGCGCGCCTGGGCGACCTGCTGGTGCGCGACGACCCCGCCAACGACGCGTACCTGCGCGCCCTCGTCCGCTCGGGATACCGGCTCTCGGACGCGGAGTCGGTCGAGAGGGACCGGGGCGGCGGCGTCCGGCACTTCTCCAACACGCTCACCGGCGTCGTGGAGGGGGGCTTCCTCGTGCGCGCCTGGGGCACGCAGCGCGACGTCACGGCGCTACGTGCGACCGAGCGGGTCGCCGCCGAGATCCGCCTCGTCACCGACGCCGCCCCGCTGCTCATCGCCTACGTCGGCCCCGACCTGCGCTACCGCTTCGTCAACCGGGGCTACAGCGACTGGTTCGGGCTGTCCCGGGAGCGGATCGTCGGCAGCACCGTGCCCGAGGTGATCGGCGCGGCCGCGTTCGAGAAGGTGCGCCCCCTCGCCGGGCGCGCGCTCGCGGGGGAGCGGGTCTCCTACGAAGCCCTCATGCCCTACGCCGACGGGGAACGCCCCCGCTTCGTCCACGGCGAGATGGTACCGGACGTGGGCGCGGACGGGGCGGTGCGCGGCTACGTGGTGGTCCTGAGCGACGTCAGCGCGCGGCGCGCGGCCGAGGCGGAGCGCGAGCGCCTGCTCGCGGAGTTGGAGGCGGCGAACGCGCGGCAGCGGGCGAGTTTGGCCGATAGCGAGGAGCGCTTCCGCCTGCTGGTGGAGGGGGTCCGGGACTACGCGATCTTCATGCTGGACCCCGACGGCAACGTCGCCACCTGGAACGCGGGCGCGGAGCGCTTCAATGGGTACACGGCCCGGGAGATCATCGGCGAGCACTTCTCGCGCTTTTACACGGAGGAAGACGTAGCCCGGCGCCACCCCTGGAACGAGCTCGAGGTCGCCGCCCGGGAGGGCCATTACGAGGAGGAGGGCTGGCGGGTGCGCAAGGGCGGGTCCCTGTTCTGGGCGCACGTCCTGATCACCGCCCTG
>DATLHN010000348.1:0-2450 GCA_035539875.1 Armatimonadaceae bacterium | reverse complement strand
GGACGACAACGTGCCCGTGACGGAAGCGCGGCGGATGCGAGAGCGGCTCGCCGAGATGAAGCACCCGCGCGTCGAATGGCACGAGGAGAAGGGGGCGGGGCACTGGTGGGACGACGGCAAGACGCCGGGCGCGGAGTGCGTAGACTGGCGGCCGTTGTTCGCGCGGTTCGAGAGCGAGCGCCTGAACCGTGACGCGTGGGACGAGGTCAACTTCACCACCGTCAACCCCGCCGTCTCCGGGGAGAACCGCTGGGCGCGGATCGAGCAGCAGGAGAAGGCCCTGCTGCCGTCCGTCATACGCCTCACCTGGAAGCCGGGCGACGGCACTGTGACGGGGACGACGGGGAACGTCGCCGCCCTGACGATCGTCCGCAGCCGCCTTCCGGGCGGTGGAGCCTCAGAGGTGCGCTCCGTCGTGCTCGACGGCCAGACCGTCGAGATCGCCCCGCGCCGCCGCGGGAGCGACGCCACGCTCCGGCGGACGGCAGCCGGGAAGTGGGAGTACGCGGGGGGAATCCCGTTCGCCCACAAGTCGCCCGCGCGCGGCGGCCCGTTCAAGCAGGCGTTCCAGAACCGCTTCGTGCTCGTGTACGGCACCGCGGGCACGGCGGAGGAGAACCTCTGGTCGTACGCGCGTGCCCGCTTCGACGCCGAGACGTTTCTTTACCGCGGCAACGGTTCGCCGGAACTGATCGCGGACCGGGAGTACGACGTGCGCGCGATGGGGGACCGCAGCGTCATCCTTTACGGCAACGCCGACACCAATCGCCTCTGGGACCCGCTCCTCGGCGACGGCCCGATCCGCGTGGAGCGTGGCAAGGTGCGGGTCGGCGGTCGGGAGATCGCGGGCGAGGACCTCGCCTGCCTGTTCCTTCGGCCGAAGCCCGGCAGCGCCACGGCGTCCGTCGGTGTGGTCGCCGGAACGGGCGGCCGGGGCTTTCGTCTGACCGAGCGCCTTCCGTACTTCACGTCGGGCGCGGCCTTCCCTGACTGGGTCGTGGCCGATTCAACCGTGCTCGCGGACGCCCGGCGGGGCGTAGTCGCGGCCGGTTACTTCGGCAACGATTGGGAGTTGACGTCGGGCGAGTCCGCCTGGCGCGCGCCGGAAGTTGCCCCGGCAGCGACCGGAGCGGCGGGCCGGTAGCGCGCGTCCCGCCGATTCCCGGCGCTCGCCCGCTCAGTGGTGGCGGCCGTTCCCGTTTCTGTGGTGGTGCCCGGCGCGCACGCCGAGGTGTTCCACCCACTCCTCCCACTCCTGCTTCGTCTCCTCGGACATTCGGGCCGCGGCCTTTTCGAGCCAGTGGCCGCCGCGGCGGTCGAGGTCGCGCTTCACCTGGCGGACGGCGGACTCGCCGGCTCCGATGTGGATATTGGCCGTCTCCCGGCCCATGGCGTGGAAGAGCTCGTCCTCTTTCCGGTCGGGTACGGAGTCCAGCTCGACCTTGATGCAGTCCGCGGAGAGGCGGCGGACGAACCAGATGTCCTCGACCTTACCGCTAAGGTCGGGATGGCGCAGTACCCGGACGCAGGGGTCCGGACAGCGCACCGCCTGGTCGAGCGCGTCCTCGTAGCGGACGGGACCGCCTTCCCTGCCGCCCGCCCAGTGCCAGGCCGAAGGGCACAGCGACTTGGCCTCGCGGGCGACTTTTCCGCCCTTCCACTCCGCCACCGCCACGAAGCGCTGACGTCCCAGGCTGCCGAGGCCCGCGTGACGCCGGTTCCAGGTGAGGTAGGCGAGGTCCTGGACGTCTCCCGGCAGCAGGTCGATCATCGCCCGCTTTACTTCCCTGGGAATCTCCGCCTCGTCTACGTCCCTGACCTTGGAGGGGTCCTCGAACTTGCCCCAGAAGTCATCGGGGTCGCCTACCTGTTTCAGCGCGAGCTCGTACAGCCACTCGTTGCGCTCCGCCAGCACGATCGGCCGGACCTTTTCCCGTCCCTCCCGGAGGCACTTCCGAATCGTATCGTCGTACCCGTCGAGGATCTTCTCGCAGGCTTCCGGGTATCCGATCTGGAGATAGTCCAGGTCGATCGCCAGCTTCGCGCTCGTGGCGAGGCGCACCAGATCGTTGGTGTAGGGGATCTCGCACGCCTCGTCGAAGTCGTTGACACCCCAGACGAGGCGTCCCTCCTCGTCGCGCCACGTGCCGAAGTTCTCCACGTGCAGGTCGCCGACCGCCAGCACCTCCGGTGCTTCGTTCAGCTCGCGGCACACCTTCGGCCATGTCTGCGCCCACCGGTAGAACGTGGCGCGGAAGAAGCGGAAGGGGTCGCGCGCCATCTCGTGGTGCTTTCGCTCCAGACCCGCCTCGTCGAGCCGCATGTGGGTGCTCAGCCATGCCTCGTACTGCCGGGTCGAATCGACAAAATTCATGTGGACCATCTGTTTCCTGTGGATACGCGGCTCCCTCCGCCGCGTGGGCGGCCGGGAACCCGGGTGGGGGCAGCGA